>CAIOYQ010000062.1 GCA_903862505.1 uncultured Bacteroidota bacterium | reverse complement strand
TATTTTGGTCCTAATAATTGTAGTAGGTTTTTCATATTGGATTTTTAATAGAACGGTGAATAGAAAGTTAGAAATAGAGCAATTAAAGATTCTAAAAAACAAAACAATCAATCAGGCATTTACAGGGACCGAAGTGGCATTGTTAAATTTATTATGCTTGGCAAGTCAAAAAAAAGAACTTGTAGAAATTAATCAAATTAATCATGTATTGGGAATTAAGGACAAGAATATTGGTTTGCAGAAGAAAGTGAGAAGTGATGTAATGAAGGCTATTAACGAGAAGTATGAGTTTATTACGCAAGCCAATTACCCTGTTATTGGAAGTTCCAGAAAAGAAGAGGATAAAAGATTCTTTGAATACTTTATTACTGCTTCAGAGTTAAATACAATTAAGAGAATTCTTGAAAAAAATTAAACAAAAATATTTTTTGTCACAGAACTGTCAAATTAATGACTTGTTGTAGTAATTAAATACATCCAATCCCCTATCTCTTTTTATTTCATCCCACCTTTGCGGCCGGATGAAAAAATATTTTGTTATTTTATTGGTTATTCCTGCATTATTGAATGCGCAGCAAAGATTCATTAATGATACTTTGCAAATGCAAGGAGACAGCGTAGTTGTTACTGCAAATAGAACGGAGCGAAAATTAAGCAATATTACCGTGCCTGTAAATATTGTAAATGCAAAACAAATTCAACAAGCAGGATCCCTCAGACTTACTGATATTTTAAAAGAACAGCCAGGTTTAAACATGACCAGCGGCTTTGGTGCCGGCGTACAATTGCAAGGGTTGAATCCTGACTATACTATTATATTGATAAATGGAGAACCATTAGTAGGCAGGACGGCTGGCGTATTAGACTTAAATAGGATTGCGCTGGGCAATATTAAAAAAATTGAAATTGTCAAGGGGCCTTCTTCAAGTTTATATGGCAGTGAAGCGATGGCAGGGGTCATTAATATTATTACCGAGTCGGTAACAAATATCCCTGTACAAGCTTCTATTAGATACGGAACTTACGAAACCTATGACGCAGGCATTAATAATGCAATTGCCACTCAGTCGGTTTTTTATCAAGGGTTTTACAATTATTTTAGTACCAATGGTTTTAGTATTCGTCCAAATAGCAATAGTCGTGTAACTACGCCCATTCGCAGGTATACATTGAATCAGCAGTTAAAGTACAATATTAGCAATAACACAAATATTGCGGTCGGTATAAGAGTCACCGATGAAAAAATTACGAATGATATTTCGGTAAGCAATGGGGGAACAACTATTAATTCTCTTGGTAAAGAACACAATACCGATCAAAATGGGAGTCTTAGTTTACATCATCGATTTTCCAATCAATTAAAAACGAGTTTTAGGACTTACTATACCGAGTACAATGCCAAGCAGGATTTAATTACGATAACGGGTGCGCCCTATTATGATTTATTGAACCATGTGTTTAAACGATTAGAGAACCAAACAGATTGGAATATCAATAAAAAAGTAAACTTAATATTTGGTGCAGGTGCCGTTTGGGAAGGCGTAAAAAGTAGTAGGTATGATAGTGAGCAAATTAGAAGAACGAATACCATTCAATATGCATTTACACAAATAGAGTGGACACCATGGGATCAATTCATAATAAATGGCGGCATACGATTTGATAAAAATGAAACTTTTGCATCTGCATTTAGTCCTAAGTTTTCTGCATTGTATAAAATAAATACAAAGCATAAATTAAAGTTAAGTATTGGCCAAGGTTTTAAGGCCCCGGATTTTAGACAAATATATTTGGACTTTACCAATGCGGCAGCAGGGGGCTATAGTGTATTTGGCACGGCACAAGCACAACAAGTAATTGGAAATTTAACGCGCTTGGGACAAATTGGCACTTTGTATGATAGTTATTACCAATTAAAAACTTTGAAGCCAGAATCCTCAATAGGAGTGCATCTCTCCTGGGAATACGAACCTACCGTAAACAGTTTTGTAAGTGTTCAATTGTTTCGCAATGACATTCAAAACTTAATACAAGTGCAACAAGTGGGTGCTTATATAACGGGGGCACAAATATTTAGCTATTTAAATATTGGTCGTGCATTTACGCAAGGCATTGAATTAGAAGCCAAGCAAAAAATAAATACACATATTAATGTGAGCACAGGGTATCAATATTTAGTTACTGGAGACAAGGATCAAATTGCAATGATTAAAGCTGGAAAAGTATATACTAGAGACGCCAGCGGGTACAGCCGATTATTATCACTAAGCGATTATGTAGGCCTCCCTAATAATAATACACATAAAGCCCAATTAAAAATAAATTATTATGCTGCCAACGGGCTGTTTGCCAATTTTAGAATCTTATATAGAAGTAATTGGGCAGTGAATAACACCAATGGGAATGATGTATTTGATCAAGGAGACGAATTTGCAAATGGTTATATTTCATTGCATACTTCTGTTGGCACTGCATATAAAAATGGTTTTTCAATGCAAGTGGGCTGGGATAATATCACCAACTATACCGACCCTTTAAATTTACCTAATCTTCCGGGTAGCACTTTTTTCGCAACCCTTAAATATCAATTTATAAAAAAATAGTAAAATAACAAAACATGAAAAAAACAGTTCAATCCATTGCATTATTAGTAATTATTTTAACAAGTATAATTGCTTGCACAAAGTCCGACTCACCTACCGTTTTGCCTATTACCGCAATTACGGTGAGAGATATTCCCGCTGATACAGTGGTGGGACTAAGTGCACAGGGTGCACCCATTACCAAAGGAGTGTATACATTTTATAGTTTAGAAAAAAATGTAATCGTACCCAACACGGACAGTGCTTCTACAAAATGGGATATCGCATTTATGGCTACCCGTATTATAATCAATGGAGGGAGCAGTGGTACAGGACAAGGCGGTGCTTTTGTATACACTGGTTTGTTTGACGATTTAAAAACGATACCAACTGATTCTGTTTTTAAAACAGATAATGCTCCAACTTCTTATGCAATTACAGCGGGAAGTGGAAAGGGATGGTATACTTATGATGGTTTAAATAATTTAATTACTCCACTCGCTGGGAGAGTTTTAGTTATTAGAACCGCTTCTGGTAAATATGTAAAAATGGAAATTACTTCTTATTATAAAGGGGGTGCAACCTTGCCAGCTTCCGCATCGGATATGGAAAAATTAACCAAGCAGCGTTATTATTCATTCCGTTTTGCTTATCAACCCAATGGAACCAAAACATTTTAGTAAAGATCCTTCCTCCAACTAAAAAAGGGGACCCAATTTGGTCCCCTTTTTTATGCCCACTAGTTTATGATTTGGCTTTAAAGCTCCAGGTAAAATTAAATTCAGCAACTGTTTCTCCTTTTTCATTTATACCTATGGACTTGGAAACAAGTGTTTGACCTTCTCTCGTTCTTATTGCCTCTGCTATTGTATGCTCAAATGCTTTGCCATCGGGACATGTGAAATAAAGTTTACCAGTTCCTTTTTTTGAAAACTGTGCCTCCATTTTAATCACCAACATGCTTACTTTAGAAGATTTGTTGTGAATATGACCAATCGCTAATAATCCTGTACTCAATTCTGCAGCCATTGCTTCTGCAGCAAAATAAACCGATTTAAACGGATTTTTACTAAACCAGGAATGCCTAACAAGTATAGTACAGCTTTGTTCATTGATTTGCTTAAGCTTAAGTCCGACAAAGAAAGCGGCGGGCAATTTGGTAGCCAAAAAAAACCCAAATCTAAATGGCGAACTAATTTTATGGACAAAAGTTTCGAATGTACTATTCATGGTATGATTTGTACTTGAAATTACAAATTACTCTTCACATATAAGTATAAAAAAAGCATCCACCGCGATTGATACTTTTTTTATTTTTTAGGTGTTTTTTATAGCAGATAACCCTTAAATTTAGGAACTAAACAAAAGTATAATGACTCAAGGACTTCAAACCTATGATTATCTCGTATTTGTATTGTATTTTATGATCATTGCTAGTTATGGTTTTTGGATATATCAACGCAAGAAAGTTGCGACTGTTAATTCCACAGACTTTTTTTTAGCGGAAGGTCAATTAACCTGGTGGGCCATTGGCGCCTCCTTAATTGCCTCCAATATTTCTGCAGAACAATTTATTGGTATGAGTGGAAATGGGTTTAGACTTGGTTTAGCCATTTCTGCCTATGAATGGTTAGCAGCCGTTTCACTTGTAGTGGTGGGTATCTTTTTTATGCCGGTGTATTTAAAAAATAAAATTTACACCATGCCTCAGTTTTTAAAAACAAGGTACAATGAAACCGTGGCCATGATGATGGC
>CAIOYQ010000061.1 GCA_903862505.1 uncultured Bacteroidota bacterium | reverse complement strand
TTGAACGCTTTTTGGAAGGTGATTTCACCGGTTCCAGTAACTTTAAAACGCTTTTTTGCGCTTGAGTTAGTTTTTACTTTTGGCATTATTATAATCTTATCGATTACTCCCTACTGGCGGTCTTGCACGGGCGAGACACTTGTTGAGCCTTGTGGGAAATGGATGGCGAAGGTAGCACATGTAAGGAATATTGCAAAGAAAAGCCACATAAAATATGGCTTAAAAATCATAAAAGTCTGTTTTTAAGCCTTTATATTCGATAGAAGAAGGTGAAAAAGACAAAATAGCCCCCAAATTGGAGGCTATCATTAAAATCTCTATTGAAAATCAGTCATTTAGCTGATTGTATATTTGAAAATTATGCGGTTGGCTTCTTTTTACCCCCAGCTTTCGGCTGGAAAATGGCAAACATTCTCTTTCCTTCTAATTTAGGCATGCTTTCCAAAGTGCCTGCTTCAGCTAATCTTTCGGCAAATTTTAATAAAAGCAATTGACCACGATCCTGAAACATGATGGCACGACCCTTAAATTGTACGTAAGCTTTAACCTTATTTCCGTCTTGTAAAAACTTCTCGGCATGTTTTGCTTTAAAGTCAAAGTCATGATCATCGGTACCTGGAGTGAATCGAATCTCTTTAATCTCTGATTGTTTAGAGTTCGCTTTCATCTCTTTTTCCTTACGTTTTTTCTCGTAAAGAAACTTTTTATAATCAATTACTTTACATACTGGAGGATTGGCGGTTGGAGAAATCTCTACTAGGTCCAAACCTTGTTCTGCAGCTATTTTCAGCGCATCTTGTGTGTTGTAAACACCAACAGTGATATTATCACCTACTAATCTAATTTCTGGAACTCTAATGCGATCATTAATACGATGCTCTGGTTCTTGTTGTCTTTGAAACCTTGGGTTAAATCTGGGTCCTCTGTTCGGTAATGCCATTAATTGTTAAAACGTTGTTTAAGTGTGTAAAGATAGTCAATGTTAAGCTTCGGGCGCCATTCTTTCGGCAATTTCTTCTACCACTTGAGCCAAGAATACCGATTTGTCCAACATTCCAAGGTCACCTTTACCTTGACGACGAACAGAAAGCATCTTTTCAGCTACCTCTTTTTCTCCAATTACCAACATATAAGGCACTTTCATTATTTCGGTATCACGTATTTTTTTACCAATTTTTTCATTGCGATCATCTATTTCCACACGCACACCCGCCTTCTTTAATTCTGCAAAAACTTCCTGCGCATAAGGCATAAATTTATCGCTAATAGGTAAAATTTTAACCTGTAATGGTGCTAACCAAACAGGGAACTTACCTGCATAATGTTCTAATAAAAATCCAATAAAACGCTCATGTGTTCCTAAAGGTGCACGATGTATAATTAAAGGCGTTTCAGGTTCGTTGTCTTTGTTTGTAAAATTTAAATTGAAACGTTTTCCTTGTGCAAAATCCACTTGGTTGGTTGCCAATGTAAACTCTCTTCCAATCACACTCCAAATTTGAACATCAATCTTAGGTCCGTAAAAAGCGCCTTCGTCCTGTACTTCTACAAAAGGGGTTCCTGTTTCAATTAACACTGCACGCACCATGGCTTCGGTCTCTAACCAAAGTTCGGGTTCATCAATATATTTCTGTCCTAATTTAGCCGGATCATGTAAACTTAATCGCATTACATATTTGTCAATTCCAAAAATTTTGAAATACTTCAAATACATTTCATTCACTGCTTTAAACTCTTGTGCAAATTGTTCTTTCGTACAATAAATATGTGCGTCATTCATGTGTAAACAACGTACACGCATTAAACCAAACAATTCACCAGATTGCTCGTAGCGGTAGCAGGTACCATACTCTGCAAGCCTAAGTGGCATGTCCTTATAGCTCTTAGGTTCTGCATCAAATATTTTATGATGATGCGGACAATTCATTGCTTTTAAATAATATTTAGTGCCATCCAATTCCATTGGAGGGAACATACTATCCTGATAATAGGGTAAGTGACCACTTGTAATGTACATGCTTTCTTTAGCGATATGTGGCGTAACCACACGCTTGTATCCAGCCGCTTCTTCCGTTTCTTTTGCTAAACGTTCTAGTTCCTCAATAATGATTGTACCATTTGGCATCCATAAAGGAAGACCTGGTCCTACATCATCATCCATGGTATAAATACCTAATTCTTTTCCTAGTTTTCGGTGATCTCTTTTTTTCGCTTCTTCTAACATTAACAAGTACTCGTCTAATTCCTTTTGATTTGGGAAAGTCACACCATATACACGTGTCAACATTTTATTTTTTTCATCTCCTTTCCAAAACGCACCTGCAATATTAGTAATCTTAATTGCTTTAATCGCAGCTGTGTTGGGAATATGTGGTCCACGACATAAATCAGTGAACTGTCCTTGTGTGTAAAATGTAATGGTACCGTCTTCCAATCCAGATAATAAATCCAATTTATACTCATCTCCTTTTTCAGTGAAATAAGCAATGGCTTCCGCCTTGGACATTTCCTTTCGGATATATTCATTGGCTTGTTTAGCCAATTCGTTCATCTTTTTTTCTAAAATAATAACATCTTCTTCCTTTAAGGTTTTACCCCCTAAATCAATATCATAATAAAAGCCTTTTTCCAAAGCAGGCCCTACCCAAAACTTAGCCCCTGGAAATTGCATTTCTACTGCTTCTGCTAGTAAATGCGCAGAAGAATGCCAAAAGGTATTTTTACCGTCTGCGTCGTCCCATGTTAATAATTTTAAAGCTGCATCTGTTTGGATAGGTCGCGTGGCATCCCATACTTCCCCATTTACCGAAGCTGCTAACACTTTTTTAGCCAAACCCTCACTAATGGATTTAGCAATACCTAATGCAGTCACCCCTTTCTCGTAGGATCTTACCGCGCCGTCTGGAAATTGAATTTGAACCATGTTTTATAGCTGAATATGGGTGTAAAGATAACAAAAAATAGTGGTTGATGAATTCTTAGATTTTGAGTAATATTTATACATAGATTTGCCTTATGTATCGTTTGTTGCTTTTTATACTTTCGTTGGGCTTTTTGAGTTCCGTTGAGGCTCAAAATTTAACTGGGAAATGGGTGGGCTATTTCACCACCAATACCGGATTGTCTTTCCCTTATGAAATAAACTTACAAGACGATGGGAATTCCAATTTAACCGCCACAACCCTTACTAAATTTTCTGGAAGCACTTCTGCTATGGCTTCGGCAAAAGGTATATTTACTAAAAAATCAAAATTAGCAAGTATTCTGGAAACGAAATTTGATCAAGTAAAATTAGCACCCAATACACAAGCCTGTTTAATGAGCAACTATTTAACCTACAGTAATGCAAATGGAAGAGAAATATTGCAAGGTACTTATATGTCAAATAATTTGTCAGGTTCAACCGATTGTGGATCCGGCTCGGTTATTTTAACAAAAGAATTGACATT
>CAIOYQ010000060.1 GCA_903862505.1 uncultured Bacteroidota bacterium | reverse complement strand
ATACCCCGAGACGCCGATAATTTTCAGCATCCCCAAGTGAAAAACTTATACCCCTGTGGAGAAGGTGCAGGGTATGCGGGTGGCATTGTAAGTGCTGCCATGGATGGCCAAAAATTAGCGACCGCTATTGCAAGCCAATTACAATCATAATTACTTTAGGCTAATCTTCTTCTTTAGTCTTAACTTTTTTAGAAAGCAATAAACCATTTTTTATCAGTTGATTAGACTTGTATGCTTTTAATTCTTCGTCTAACTGCTGAGAAACTGCTCTTGTCGTTTCTAAATTGGGTTTACCTGCGTTTACCCATGCCGTGTAAATAAAATCTGTAAGCATATTGGCCGATGCAATTAATTGTGCATTAATCGTTGGACCCAACTCAATGGCATATGCTTGGGCAAATTCTTTGCTATACACTTTTGCTTCCTTGCCATAGCGCATCTGCGTTTTATACTTAGTGTCTGGAGTGAATTTGGCAGACAAACTTGTTTCCTTGGCAAACATCTCAGGCAACAAGGCATTGGCTTTTCGAATATCCTTCCATAATGCATCTGCCGGGTTTTTCAAATAGACCGCTGAATGTTTATTATAAAGGTCATACTGGCTAATAGAAAGTTCTGGTATATAAGACTCCCATAACCCATGTAATCCTTTTTGTCCTGTGAGTTGCCCATCATAATTGGTAGTCGTATGCAAAGGAACATGCAAGTCACCAATATAATGTCCTAAATCGGCCGTATAAAACAAAATACTATCCTTGTTCTTGGACTTAAATGCAGCTGTTAATAGATCCATTTGAACCATAATATTGTAAGGTCCCCAACCATATTTTTTTAAACTATCAGCAGTATACTTTTTAACTGCCGTAGCCCAATCCAATGGCATTTCATTCATCGCATTTGGTCCAAACTGCTCTACATTAATATAATGTTTGGTATCCTCTGTTTTATCAAGTCTTTTTCTATTGTCTGGTCTTGGTGCATTCTCCACTAAATACTCCATATTCGCGTGAAAAAAGCCCTGTAAAGGAGCAGGCAAATTATAAACAGCCAATTGGTTTACGGTACGATGCACCAAAAAACCCCAGCTACTAAGCCCTATGAAAGCTGCTAATAAAATGAAGCTAAATAATATATTCTTTTTGAACATGGTCTAAAATTTTAACGAATATAGCCTATTATCCTTTTTTTACAGCGCCATTCCTCTAAAATAACCCTTCCTTAAAATGAGGCATGGGTTCTCTCGAATTACCTATATATTTGCCTTCAAATTCCTACCTATGGATACATTATTAAGTCTACAGCATTTAAAGAAATATTATGCTACGCAAAAAGCAGTGGATGATATTTCATTTGACATTGAAAAAGGAAGCATTTTTGGCCTATTAGGTCCCAATGGTGCAGGTAAGACCACCCTCCTGAGAATGATTACAGGTATTTTTTACCCGGATGAGGGGCAAATTATGTTAGAGGGTAAGCCTTTTAACCCTTCTGAAGACATTAGTAAGATTGGCTACATGCCTGAAGAGCGTGGAATGTATAAAAAGATGAAAATTGGAGAACAAGCATTGTATCTAGCGCAGTTAAAAGGACTTTCTAAAGCAGATGCCACTGAAAAAATAATTTACTGGTTTAAGAAATTAGAAATGGAAAGCTGGTGGAATAAAAAGGTAGAAGACCTGAGTAAAGGAATGAGTCAGAAGCTTCAATTTGTAATTACCGTTTTGCACGAACCCAAGCTTATTATTTTGGATGAGCCTTTTAGTGGCTTAGACCCATTAAATGCCAACCTCATTAAAGACGAAATTTATGGATTAGCAAAAAAAGGATCTACCATT
>CAIOYQ010000059.1 GCA_903862505.1 uncultured Bacteroidota bacterium | reverse complement strand
CATACAGTATAAGGATCAATATTTACAAAGCTTGAAAAAAGTATTATCTGAAGGCAATTTACAATCCTTAGATACAACCTCTTTGATTGTACCTGATCAGAATCTAAACACCGACTAATTTTTTACAAATTGAAAAATACTTCAAATTCGGAAGATGATTTTCAATGGACAAAGTTTGCAGGCTTAGCTTCGCAATGGGCAGTAGCTTTAAGCATTCTATTGTTTCTTGGGAAATATTTAGATAAGAAAGATTTTTTTAAAATACATACTCCTTTATTCATTTGGATTTTACCTTTTATATTTATTATTTTGTCTCTATTTGATATCATAAAAAAAACAAGCACAAAATCTAAGTCTAAGCCTTAATTTATTAAAAACATTTAATGATACGTAAACAACTTGCTCCAATTTTATTTCTATTTGTATTCGCCAATACGGTACTGATATTTGCATACTCATATAATGGTGTTTCAACCTCATTTAATTTAAAGTTTATAATGGTGGTGAATTTGATGTTGTTTAGTATGTCCATTTATAATTACATTAGACTTAGAAGAATGGATGCTAGTAAGCCTAGTGCCATGGTTCGTTCAGTAATGGTAGGCACATTATTAAAGATGGTCATATTTGCAGGGGCTGCATTGGCCTATGCTACTCAAAAAAAAGCACCAGTAGGTTATCCGACACTGCTTTCCAGTATGGGTTTATATCTTATATATACTTGGATAGAAATTAGCTGGACAAAAATTAATAAATAGCATTCATTGAATGGCCAAAGTTGAACATCCATTACAAGCCCTAAGAAATTATTTGCCGGATGGTTCATTTGAACCAGTAGTTCAACTAATTAATCAATATAAAGTTCATTTAACAGTGACAAAGGCGCGCAAATCTGTACTTGGCGATTATCGTCATCCAGCATTGGGTGCGAATCATAAAATTACGGTGAATGGAAATTTAAATAAGTATGAATTTTTAATTACCTTATTACATGAGCTTGCCCATTTACTTTGTTTTGAACAATATAAAAATAGGGTAGATGCGCATGGGAAAGAATGGAAAAATATTTATAGTAGTTTACTTGCCCAATTCATTCGGATGGAGCTTTTCCCTGTTGATATCAAAAAAAGCTTACAAAGAACATTATTAAATCCAGCAGCAACAGCTAATGGTGAAACTGCACTCTTATTAGTTTTAAGAAAGTATGATTCGGTCAAAAAAGAAGGTTATTCCTTTATCGCACATATTGCAGAAGGTACTTTATTTGAATCCTTGAAAGGCCGCATTTTTAAAAGAGGAAAAAAACGACGTATACGAATTGAATGTGTGGAAGTAGCCACCGGACAGGTATATTCCTTTAGTGCCCTTACCGAAGTGAAAGTGATTCATCCATAAACTTATCAAAAAAGCCAACGAGAAGCGTTGGCTTTTTCAAAATCATAATAGGAAAATTCGAAGCCCGTTAAATTTAAATTTAGGGCTGAAAAATTATCAAGCCACGGCCTGTTTCACTAAGTCAGCCGCTTCGCTCAATAAGATAGCAGACTGTACTTTCAATCCACTTTCGTCAATTAATTTCTTTGCTTCCACAGCATTGGTTCCTTGTAAACGAACAATGATAGGAATATTGATATTGCCTAATTTATTGAAAGCTTCAATCACACCAGCAGCAACACGATCACAACGAACGATACCGCCAAAGATGTTAATTAAAATAGCTTTTACATTAGGATCTTTCATAATAATTCTAAATCCTGCTTCCACAGTTTGTGCATTGGCAGAACCGCCTACGTCTAAGAAGTTAGCGGGCTCTCCACCACTTAACTTAATCATATCCATTGTTGCCATTGCCAAGCCTGCACCGTTTACCATACAACCAACGTTACCGTCTAATTTCACAAAGTTTAAATTAAACTCACCTGCTTCCACTTCGGTAGGATCTTCTTCGCTTACATCACGCATCGCTAATAAATCGGGATGACGCATTAAAGCGTTGTCATCAATATTCATTTTACAATCCACCGCAATGATTTTATCATCACTTGTTTTGAATAATGGGTTTATCTCTAACATGCCGCAGTCTAATCCAACATAGGCATTGTATAAATTGGTTACGAATTTCACGCAGTTCTTTAAGGCATCTCCACTTAAGCCTAAATTGAAAGCAATCTTTCTAGCTTGAAATCCTTGCAAGCCACCTCCTGGGTGAACCCACTCTTTAAATATTTTATCAGGAGTGTCATGTGCCACATCTTCAATGTTCATGCCCCCTTCGGTACTGTACATGATTACATTCATTCCTTTTGTACGATCTAACAAGATAGATAAGTAAAACTCTTTAGTGGGTTGAGGTCCGTCATAATAAACGTCCTGCGCTATTAAAATTTGATTTACTAATTTACCAGCAGGGCCAGTTTGTATCGTTACCAAAGTCCCCCCTAATATATTTTTTGCAAACTTTTCAATATCCTCGGCAGATTTACCCACTGCAACACCTCGTTGATCTGTATCAATGATACTTCCTTTACCACGTCCACCAGCATGAATTTGTGCTTTAACCACCGCAAATTTATTGTTCGTGTCCGTTGCAATTTTTTGATAGGCTGCAACTGCGTCTGCCACATTTTTTACGGCAACACCTTCTTGAACAGGAACATTGTATTTTTTTAAAAGTTCTTTAGCTTGGTATTCATGCAAATTCATACAGATAAAATTTTGGCGAAGATAATAGATAAACAGCAGAAAATCAGTCTAAAATTGCCTAAAAAGGGATGAAATATATATTTTGCTGTTTAAACATTGAATTGTAACTTTGTTATATAATATTATTATAAGAACTTTAATTATTAAAAACACAAATAACTGAATATGAAAAAAATCATGTTTTCTTTACTTACAATCGCTACGATTGCTATTTTTTCTTTCGCCCCTAAATCAAATAAGATTGCTGGTACCACTTTTACAGTAGATGCTGCTAAGAGTAAAGTGGATTGGACGGGCTCCAAAAAAAGTGATTTTCACACTGGTTTTTTCCCATTAAAATCTGGTGCTTTGCAAGTAGATGCTGGTAAATTGGTTGGAGGAAGTTTTGTAATTAATCTTGCAGGAATAAAAGTAACAGATGCTGCAGGTGAAAGATTACAAGGTCACTTATCTTCTGCTGAATTTTTTGATATTGCAAAATTTGGCGAAGCTACTTTTACCATTTCTAAAGTAGTATACACAAAAGCAGATAAAGCAACCATTACAGGAGATCTTTCATTACATGGTATTAGTGCGCCTGTAACCTTTAATGCTTCTATAAGAAGTGCGGATGATAAAGGTTTCTTTGCGGAAGCTTTTTTCCCATTTGACAGAACTTTATTTGGTATTAGTTATGGTGTAGGTAATATTGATTCAGATGTTCAACTTGCTGTTCATATTTATGGTAATAAATAATTCTTGACATTTAATATGTATTCATAAAAGGCCTCCAATTGGAGGCCTTTTATTTTTAGTACTTTATCTTATTAAATATCGTATCGTTCTTTTAAAATATGCAAATGGTGCAATGCATGGCCAAATATGATAAATCCCAAAGCATTTACTGAAATAGGTTGTCCACTTGCCGTACCCATGGCTTTTATTTGTTCCTCGGTAAATGAAGCGAACAATAAGTTTGTGGATTGACGAACCACTCTCCATTCTGTTAACATGTCTTTCCAATTTCTATTGTCACCCGTTCCGTTTTTTGCATATTCATTCTCATCAAAACCTAATAATGCGGCAGGTTCTTTTCTTGCAATGGATAGGGCGCGGTAAGCAAAAATTCTTTCTGTATCAATGACATGCTGGAGCATTTGTTTAATGGTCCATTTATCTTCGGCGTATGCATAATTTACTTTTTCAGCTGGAATCGCCGCCCAGGATTCGGTAATACGATCATGATATTGTTGAACGAGGATGGAATAATCTTTTCCACTTGTATAGTTAACGTAAGTTTGATAAAAGCTACTGTATTCGGTCGCACTTGGTCGGGACATATTCTATTTTATTTTTGATTTTATATTTTTAGAAGGGATATACTTATTTGCCATTTGAATAGCGTTTGCTGCATTTACGATACCTCCTGTGGATGCAATCTCGGTTAATTTTTTTGATTCTTCTTTTTGAGGCACAATAAATACAGTATTTGGATTGGTAGGCTTCCAAACACTTTGCATAATAATTTTCTTTACATCTATTGCAGATAAACTAGGAAAATAAGAACGAATCATGGCTGCAACATGACTCACAATGGGGGCTGCCATACTCGTACCTTGCAAATAACCATGATTATTTTCCCCAGGAAGGGTAGAATAAATTTTATTGCCAGGAGATAAAACATCTACAAAACTTGGTCCAAAATTACTAAAATCGGTAAGTATAGTGTTATTAATAAATTCGTCACTACTTGCTGCTACCGTGATGATATTATTCGCAGTATCATTAAGATAACTAGAATAGGGGTTTGGGTACACCGCTTTTGTTTCTAAATCATAATATTCATTTCCGGCTGCATGCACAATAAGTACGTCTTTGGAGGCGGCATATCTAATGGCATTGTCCACCCAAATTTGTTCTGGGGAAAAAGATTTCCCAAAACTCATATTAATTATTTTGGCACCGTTGTCCACTGCGTATTTAATTCCTAAAGCAACGTCTTTGTCATATTCATCCCCATCAGGTACGACACGCACACCCATAATTTGTATGCTTGGGTATAAAGATTTTACATTCCATGAACTATCCGGGATGCTTGCAACTAGACCGGCAACATGTGTACCATGTCTTGCATTGGGCCCTGTAATATCATTATTGCCGTAAAACTGATCGGCCAAGTTATTGTAATTGTCTTTGATGATATCTGCTCTAATAGCACTAGGAGGTCTTGATTTGGCATTTGCCGATTTCTCTTTACCTTCTACATAATCTTTCAAATCCTTTATCATTTCGGAATAAGGCGTTTCAGGTTCTATGCCTAACATTTTGACTGTTCTTAAATAAGCCATCTTCGCTTCTAAAGTATTTCTACCAATTGGCTGAAAAGATATTAATTGCGCTGTGCTGAAATTAGAATCGGCTATTTCTTTAATAATGGTATTGCCTAGCTTTTGAATCGCATTGGTCGCCATAGAAATATACCTCAAATTTGCAGCATCCTCATCGGAAAACTCAATTTCTACTGCAGCTTGCTTCCAATTTTCAAATTGCTTTTTTTCGGCAGGATTTAATCTACTTATATCAATTGGTTTCCCCTCATAAATATCTTTAAACTTATGGTATACCCTGGATTTTTCGTCTGATGCTTTGTCAATATTACGACCATCTTTTCCTCCTAAGAAATTCCATCCATGTATATCATCTACATAACCATTGCGATCATCATCTATGCCATTGCCAAAAATTTCTTTTTTATTTATCCAAAGCACAGATTTAATTTCTATGTTAGTCGTGTCAACTCCACCATCCATAACGGCAACAATAATAGGGCTTGGTTTTTTTGTAAGGCTAGCTAATTTTTGATAAGCTTGAAAAAGACTAATACCATGAACTTTTTGTTCATTATAGTCCTTCCAATGCCAGTTTTGACTTGGGCTTATTACTTGTCCAAAACTTATTAATTGATTGCAGATAATTACAAGTACTAATAAAATTTT
>CAIOYQ010000058.1 GCA_903862505.1 uncultured Bacteroidota bacterium | reverse complement strand
CAATTTCAATGGTGTCATTCGCAGTAAAGCAAACCAACTTTGCATAAAAAATGCCTTCTTGTAAATCACATATATATACTTCCTGCAATTGTATATCAAAAGCAATCATGAAGTTTTTCATTAGGTCATGCGTAAGCGGTCTAGAAGGATGCATATTTTCCAAAGCAACCGCAATGGCCTGTGCTTCAAACCCACCAATTACAATGGGGAGTCTGCGCAAACCGCCCACTTCCCCAAGTATAACTGCATAGGAGTTGGACTGGGTAATGCTATGAGAGAGTGCAACAATTTCTAATTCTATCTTTTGCATTGATTTCGTAATAACACAAATTTAATTATAATATCTATGCGCCGGCCTTTGATTTTAAAATTGCTGCGGTCAATGCTGGCACTACTTCAAAAGCATCCCCTACAACGCCATAATCCGCTGCCTTAAAGAAAGGGGCTTCTGGGTCCTTATTAATGACAACAATGGTTTTGCTTCTATTTACGCCTGCTAAATGCTGTATGGCGCCCGAAATACCAATGGCAATATATAAATTAGGTGCAATTTGTATCCCCGTTTGTCCTACGTGTTCATGATGGGGTCTCCAATCGGCGTCAGATACAGGGCGGCTACATGCAGTGGAAGCGCCCAATGATTTGGCTAAATCTAATAATATGCCCCAATGCTCAGGGCCTTTTAAACCACGACCACCACTCACCACTAAATTGGCTTCTGTTAATGGTACTTCCCCTTTTATTTTATCGGTAGCGGTAATTTTTATTTTACTAGTAGGGACTGCTATATCTATATTTTGAACAGTTGCGGTTCCATCGCCTGCTACTACACCAAAACTATTTTGGTTGATTGAAATTACTTTTACAGGCGTATCAATTTGAATAGAGGCAAATGCTTTTCCTGAAAAAACAGTTTTTGTAACCACAAATCCTGCTTCTGTATTTGGCAATGCGCAAGCGCCTGTAACAATACCAGCGCTTAATTTTACTGCTACAGCTGGAGCAATGGCTCTGCCATTTATATTGTGTGCAAAAACAAGTACAGTAGCACCTAATGTTTTAGCGGCAGCTGCCACAACGTTTGCATGAACACTTGCATCAAAATTATTTAATGCAGTATTGTTTATCTGATGCACTTTGCTAGCACCATATTTGCCAAGTTCAGAAACATTATTTTTTACAGTACCTAACAATATTGCTTCTGCGCTTATGCCCAATTGTTTTGCTAAAGCAGCACCGTAAGAGATGGCTTCAAAACTTGCTTTTTTTATTTCTTGATCATCCTGATCTATATATATTAATACCATAAAATAGTTTTTAAATTACTTTTGCTTCTTCTTTTAATAGTCTTACCATTTCGTCCATATTGCCAGCCTCCACTAGTTTAACACCCGATTTAGCAGAAGGCGTATCAAATTTCTTAATGGAGGTAGTTGCATTGTGTATACTTGCTTCCACCACTTTTAAAGGTTTGGTTCTTGCAGCCATAATCCCACGCATATTTGGGATTCTTTGTTCAGCCATTCCTTTTTGACAACTTAAAATAATAGGTAAGCTCGTTTCACAAGATTCTTCGCCCCCTTCTATTTCTCTTTTGACAATGGCAATCGTTCCATTTACTTCTAATGCAATTGCGTTAGGAATAAAAGTAGTATCCAATAAAGCACATAACATGGAACCAATACTTGCACTATTATAGTCAATGGTTTCTTTTCCTGTTAATATTAAATCATAAGCACCTTCTTTTGCGATCGCAGCAATTTCTTGCGCCACCACCATGGAGTCAGTACTTGTATTGTTTACACGAATCGCTTCATCGCCACCTAGTGCTAATGCTTTTCTAATAATGGGTTCGGTATCGGCTCCTCCCACCGTTATTAAATGTATGAGTATACTTGGATCTTTTTCTTTTAACACTATGGCCTTTACTAATGAATACCATTCATCATAGGGGTTAATAATCCATTGTACACCGTTTTCATCAAACTTTGTATTACCTTCGGTAAAGGCAATTTTAGAAGTGGTGTCTGGTGTTTTGCTGATACAAACTAAAATCTTCATGTTCACAAATTTTGTAATTAATTTATTAGTTGTTTATGCAACTAATGCAAATATAAGATAGTTTTTTTACCCAAAAGATTGAATTTTAAAGAGGATGAATAGAATTGAAAAAATACAAGAGTTTCTAAGTCAGCAGCCCCAAGATAATTTCTTGAGACACGCGTTGGCATTGGAATATATCAAAATTGGGGAGGATCAAAAAGCCCGTGATTTATTTATTGAAATACTTACGCTTTCCCCAGATTATATAGGATCATACTACCATTTAGCGAAAATATTGGAAAAACTAGCCATGCGACAAGATGCCATTGATTGGTATGAAAAAGGGATGGCGGCTGCAAAATTAGCTAAGGACGATCATGCTTATAGAGAATTGCAAGGGGCTTATGAGGAATTAGTGTATTAGATTCCCAATCGATCATTTAACTTTTTATCAATCAGCTGAAAAAAGTCCTCGGGCTTATAGGTTCTCCATTTTTCAAATTCCATCAATTCAATATATCTGTTTAGTTTCTTTTGTAAAAAATCATGTTGTGCTGCTTGGTGCATGTTTACTAAAACAGCCCATCCATTTTCATCGGAAAGTTCTTCATACAATTCTTCATAATAATCTCTATCCCCGTTGTGAAAATTAAAAACATTTTCGGCAATGATGATGAATTTATAAATGCCTTCGTCCATTAATTTTTCAAGGATTTCTCGCTTAAAAGTCATAATGTCGTTCTCGATGGCATCATTCCATTCACCAATCAATTCAATAATAGCAAACGCCATTTCATAGTCTGCATAAATCAGTTTCAGGTAAAGGGTTTTACAGCCCATTTCATCCCATTGAGGGTGTATGTAATAGTTGTAAACGGTTTGTGAAAATTCAAACTCGCTATAGGTTTGACCAAAAAAAGGGGACTTCGCGTCTTCTTCCGCCATGTACAAATGTCTCCAATGATAATAAGGTTCAATTTCGTGCATACCCAATTATTTTCCTTTCTTATGAAATGCAATTAAGCCCTCCATGGGAGATTTTACAATGGTTCCAATTTCTAATTCATAGGCGGTTGCCAATTGTTTAATGACATCCCTAAAAATGTATGCAACAGAACCAGCAAAATGGATTGGGTATAACCAGGACTCATTTAATTTATTCAAATGCGCAAAGAAAAAATCGTTAATACCGTCTTCAATGATATTCTCAATCATATAATGTCCTCTATGTTCGGATAAAAATTCTGAGAAGGAGGCCATGTATCTATTGGGCAAAGGTTGCTTATAGATGGCATCTAATATTTGATCCTTATTTATTGGATACTTGCTTTCAAAAGCATGCATCAATTCCTCGTCAAAGGTTTTGTATAAATAATATTGCAATACTTTTTTACCTAGGTAAGCGCCACTTCCCTCATCTCCTAAAACATAACCCAGGCCAGGGCTATTTTTTACAATTTTCTTACCATTATAATATCCTGTATTGGATCCGGTTCCCAAAATACAAGCAACCCCTTTACTATGTTGACAGGTTGCGCGCGCAACAGCTACTAAATCGGTTTGAATATCTAAATCAGCTTTTGGGAATACTTTTTTTAAGGCTTTTTTAATTGAGGCAACATTTAATGGGTTGCTTAATCCCGTTCCATAAAAATAAACAGCATTAATAATGTCGGTATCTACCTTCTTATTAAATCCTTTGGCAATGGTTTCTACAATTTGGTCAGTGGTTAAAAAATAGGGGCTAATACCAATGGTGGTAATCGTTTTTTTCTGGTTCCCTAACACCAGGGTCCACTGACATTTTGTAGCGCCGCTATCGGCTATAATGTAATTCTTGCGCATAGGTTAAGACTTGTGTGTGAAAATAACCTTTTTAGTGTAATTTTAGCGCTTAGAATATGAACATGCAAGAAAATAATAAAACAAATTGGGCGAGTCCACTTAAATACGCAATCATCTTATTGATAGGGGTATTTTTAGGTGTTTTTTTAAAAGGAAATCTTTCATTAAAAGGGCTTCAATCAGATAATTCCGTTCCGGTGCAAGAAATCATTGATTTAGTAAAATCAAAGTATGTTTACAAAATTATAAATGATAGTGCAGACATCAATTTTGTGAACAATTATTTGTCCCAGCTGGACCCTCATTCCGTATACATTGCTCCATCGGAATTAGCAGCAGTGAATGAGCAACTCGCATCTAATTTTAAAGGGATTGGAGTAGAATTTCAACAGATAAGAGATAGTATTTTTATTGCGTATGTTTTAAAGGGAGGTCCTGCGGATAAAGCCGGTTTAAAAGTGGGGGATATTTTATTAAAAGCGAATGACACTCTGCAATTATCAGGTAAAAAATGGGATGGGGAAGCAATTCGCTCCAAATTAAAAGGGCCCGCTAATTCTAAGCTTAAATTATTGGTACTTTCTAATAAGACCAATAAAGTAATTGTTATTGAAAGAGACAATGTTTCTTCATCATCTATTGACGCGGCTTATCAAATAAAGCCAGGAGTGGGCTATATTAGAATTAATAAATTTGCAGACCGAACCTATGAGGCATTTATGCAAGCCTTGGAACCTTTAATTAAGGATAGTATCAAATCCTTGGTGCTAGATTTAAGAGGAAATGGAGGTGGATTAATGTCAGAGGCGGTTGCCATTGCAGATGAATTGATTCCTGGAAACAAATTATTGGTGTATACCCAAGGAGCGCATTCGCCAAGAGCCGATTATTATAGTAAGCGAGAAGGGTTATTTGAAAAAGGAAATGTAACTGTTTGGATGGACGAATCTTCTGCATCGGCAAGTGAGGTGTTGGCGGGGGCCTTGCAGGATTGGGATAGAGCAACAATTATTGGTAGACCTTCTTATGGCAAAGGCTTGGTGCAACAACAATTTAATTTATCTAACGGAGGAGCGCTAAGATTAACTATTTCTAAATATTATACGCCATTGGGCAGAAATATTCAACGCTCTTTTGAAAAAGGGAAGTTGGCTTATGAGCATGATTATGTTAATAGGATTGAGGAGCATGCTGCTGGAAAAGTGGATACGGTTGCAAAAGGGAAAGCTTACAAAACACCGAATGGAAAAACGGTATACGGAGGTGGCGGCATATTCCCGGATCAATGGGTTATTGGGTCCGATATTATTTTAGATTCTGCCTATTCTAAATTATTAGATGAAAATTTGATGAATGATTTTGTTTTACAATGGTATGTAAAGGAGCAAAATAATTTTAAATCATTTAAAAATGCGACTGAGTTTATAAAGTCATATCAAAAAGTGGATACTTGGAATGCTTTATATCAATATGCCAGTCCATCTCAAAAAAATAATTTAAAGTCCCTCGAAAAAAATAAAATCTATATTCAAAATCGTTTACTTGCCTTAATGGCAAGAATGCAATGGTATAAACAGGGATATTATGAGGCACTCAATAGTTTGGATGGTAAATATTTAGGACTGCTTCCATAAGCATGATTATTGTCATTTATTTAGTTGACTATACTCATATAGCCAATTATTAAAAAAAGGCAATTTTGTGCATAATTCATATGCAACAAAATTGTTATCACTGTGGAGCAAGCTGCGACAATTCCATTCCCGTAGAAGATAAGTTCTTTTGCTGTGCCGGGTGCAAGATGGTATTTCAGTTATTGGATGACAATGGGATGTGTAATTATTATGATTTGTCTGAAATGCCAGGCATATCCGCAAAAGGCATTTTCACTTCCGATAAATACAATTATTTAGACAGTATCGCCATACAGGATCAACTCATTCAATTTAAGTTGGCCAATCAGGCACATGTGGTATTTTATCTACCTCAAATTCATTGTATAAGTTGTGTTTGGTTATTGGAAAATTTGCATAAAATAAATTCGGGGATTATTCACTCTCAAACACATTTTGAGAAAAAGGAAATAAAGATCGTATATAACCCCTCTAAAATTTCCTTAAAAGAAGTAGTCCAGTTATTAGCTTTTGTAGGCTATGAACCTATGATACATTTGGGTGGAAACGACTGGTTAAAGAAAAAGATAGTCACTAAAAAACAGTTGTTTAAAATTGGGGTTGCCGGTTTTTGTTTTAGTAATATTATGATGTTGAGTTTTCCAGATTATTTATCGACTAGTGTGGGAGACTTGGGAAGCTTAAGGCCTTTTTTTGTGTATTTAAATTTGCTATTATCCTTACCTGTTTTGTTTTTTAGTGCAAGTGGCTTTTTCCTTTCTGCGTATACTGGGTTAAGACAAAAATGGTTGAATATTGATGCACCTATTGCATTGGCTATCCTAGTTACTTTTGGACGTAGTGTGTATGAAATTTTTACACATACCGGTGGCGGCTATTTGGATAGTATGAGTGGAATTATTTTTTTCATGTTGGTAGGAAGATGGTTTCAGGATAAATCCTACGATTCTTTTTCCTTTGACCGTGATTATACTTCTTTTTTTCCTTTAGGGGTAACGGTATTACAGGAGGGAAAAGAAATCAATATACCCTTATCTGAAATTAAAAAAGGCGCCATACTTTTAATCCGTAACAATGAAATGATTGCGGCAGATGCGGTCTTATTAACCGAGGGGGCTTTAATAGATTATAGTTTTGTGACCGGAGAAAATGCGCCTATTGAATTGTCAAAAGGAGCCAGTGTATTTGCGGGGGGTGTACAGAAAGGTCCTGCTATTCAAGTGTTAGTGCTTAAGCCCGTTGGTCAAAGTTATATTACTGAACTTTGGAATAGCCCATTATTGAATACCGAAAAGAATGTTGACAAATCCTTTGTACATCCATGGAGTCAGTATTTTACTTATGTATTATTTACAATTGCTATTGGAAGTGGCTTGTATTGGTGGTGGGTGAATCCTAGTAATATTATGACTGCGATAACATCAGTCTTGATTGTTGCTTGCCCTTGTTCATTATTGCTCACTGTTTCTTTTACTTATGGAAATATAGTAAGACATTTGGGTAAGTTTAAATTGTACTGTAAAAATAGTTCGGTGTTAGAAGCAATTGAAAAAATTGATACGATTGTATTTGATAAAACGGGCACTTTAACCAATCATGAGGATACGCATTTAGTTTTTGAGGGAGCGGTTCTTCCTAAACCCATTGCTAGTATTATTTATTCGGTGACTAGGTCGTCTTTGCATCCATTAAGTCAGCGAATCACCAATTATTATAGTGCTCAAGGATTGGATGTGATTAAAGTGGACACTATACAAAATATTACAGGAAAGGGGACGCTTGCCATATGTGATGGGAAATTAATTTTAATTGGATCAGCTAGTTTATTAATAGATCATGGAATACATGTTTCCAATATAGGCGCTGGTGTTTTCATCGCCATTGATAAAGTTTATATGGGTATGTTTAAGGTAAACCATGTATACAGAACTGGAGTGCAAGACATGATAAAGCGCTTAAAATTAGTTGGATACCAAATTCATTTATTAAGCGGGGATCATCCCACTGAAAAAAATAATTTACTACATATTTTGGGTGTAGATACGCCCATGTTATTTGAACAAAACCCCAATGAGAAGCTTCATTATATTCAATATTTGCAATCCCAAGGGCATAAAGTAATGATGGTGGGGGATGGATTAAATGATGCGGGTGCTTTAAAAAAATGTGATCTTGGTATTGCGGTCTCCGATCAAACGCATCTTTTTACCCCTGCCAGTGATGCAATTTTAGAAGGGGGGATGATCCCAAACTTGGATCATCTTTTGAGATATGCCAAAAAAGGGAAGACTATTATTATCATCCTATTTATCCTATCTATCCTCTATAATTTAGTGGGTATGTATTTTGCCACTAGGGCACAATTGTCTCCAATGGTTGCGGCCATTCTGATGCCCATTAGTTCTGTAAGTATTGTCTCTTTATCTGCATTGCTAAGTTATATTTATTCTAATCGGGTATTGCCAAAAAACTGACGAATATCATGTTTATGTTGACGAAAGTCACAAACTAGTTTTTTGAGTCCTTCTATATTTGATGGAAATACTACCGTATGAGCGTCTTAATTATTTTAATCATTATTAGTGTGCTTGTTGCTGGGGGATTTCTCATTGCATTTTTATGGTCTGTGAAAACGGGGCAAATGGATGATGACTATACCCCATCGGTACGTATGTTATTTGACGACGAACTAAAAAAAATACCAAAAAATAAAAACACATCTCTAACCCATTAAATTATCCTTATGCAATTAGAAAGTTTTCAGTATGATAATAAGACGGTAAGAAATTTTGCCATAGCCACAATCATTTGGGGCGTGGTAGGAATGCTTGTTGGATTAATCATTGCACTGCAATTGGTTTTCCCAGCTGATTTAAACTTTCAGCCTTATTTCAGTTTTGGTCGCCTTAGACCGCTGCATACCAATGCAGTTATTTTTGCCTTTGTGGGCAATGGTATTTTTATGGGTGTTTATTATTCCTTACAACGCTTGTTAAAAGCCAGAATGTTTAATGACACATTAAGTAAAATACATTTTTGGGGTTGGCAATTAATTATAGTTGCCGCTGCCATTACTTTACCATTGGGGATGACAACAGGAAAAGAATACGCCGAATTAGAATGGCCCATCGATATTGCCATTACTTTAATTTGGGTTGTTTTTGGTTTTAATATGTTTGCTACCATTATAAAAAGAAGAGAACGACATTTATATGTAGCCGTTTGGTTTTATATTGCCACATTTATAACGGTAGCAGTATTGCATTTGGTAAACTCTTTTGAATTACCCATTTCATTATTTAAAAGTTATAGCTGGTACGCAGGAGTGCAAGATGCTTTAGTGCAGTGGTGGTATGGACACAATGCAGTTGCATTTTTCTTAACCACACCGTATTTAGGTTTAATGTATTACTTTATGCCAAAGGCGGCGAACCGTCCTGTTTTCTCTTATAGATTATCCATTATCCATTTTTGGGCATTAATATTCTTGTACATATGGGCAGGCCCCCATCACTTATTGTATACCGCCTTGCCTAATTGGGCGCAAAGCATTGGGGTGGTATTTAGCTTTATGTTAATTTTTCCAAGCTGGGGCGGTATGATTAATGGTTTATTAACCTTAAGAGGTGCATGGGATAAAGTAAGAGAGGATGTGATTTTAAAATTTATGGTGGTGGCAGTTACCGCATACGGGATGTCTACGTTTGAAGGGCCTATGTTGTCTTTAAAAAGCATTAATGCAGTGGCACACTTTACCGACTGGATTGTAGCACACGTTCATGTTGGCGGATTAGGTTGGAACGGGATGTTAACCTTTGGTATTTTATATTGGCTAATTCCAAGAATGTATAAAACCGAACTGTATTCAAAAAAATTAGCGAATATCCATTTCTGGTTAGCAACCTTAGGAATTTTATTTTATGCGATCCCTATGTATTGGGCAGGATGGCAACAAGCAAGTATGTGGAAGCAATTCACTGAAAGCGGACAATTAAAATATCAATTTTTAGAGACCGTTACTTATATGGCGCCATTTTATGCTTTGAGGGCATTAGGCGGGCTGCTTTATCTAACGGGTGCGATCGTTGCTATGGTGAATATTTTTAAAACCATTGGTAAGGGTACATTGTTGGCTAACGAAGAAGCCGAAGCGCCTGCTTTAGAAAAAACATATACAAAACATGCTGGCGAACATTGGCATCGTTGGATTGAGAGAAAGCCAACACCGTTGTTGATATTGTCATTAATTGTAATCTTAATTGGAGGTTTGGTGGAAATTATCCCAACATTCTTAGTTAAATCAAATATCCCAACTATTGCAAGTGTAAAACCATATACTCCATTAGAACTTCAAGGACGCGATATATATGTAAGAGAAGGTTGTTATAATTGTCACTCACAAATGATTAGACCATTCCGAAGTGAAACTGAACGATATGGTGAATATAGCAAAGCGGGAGAATTTGTGTATGACCATCCATTTCAATGGGGTAGTAAACGAACCGGACCAGATTTGGCTAGAGAAGGAACGGGCAATTTGAAAAAATCAAATACTTGGCAGTACAATCACTTAGAAGAACCAAGTGCGATATCTACAGGATCCGTTATGCCTTCTTATTCTTTCTTAATTGAACACAATTTAGATACGACCACTACGGCGGCAAAAATTAATGCAATGCGCACATTAGGCGTTCCATATAATGCCGATTTTGCTCCAAAAGCAAATGCCGCTTTAATGTTACAAGCAAAAGAAATTGCTGCAAGTTTAAAGAAAGATGGTATTGAAGTACCACCGAATAAAGAAATCATAGCCATGATTGCTTACTTGCAAAGATTAGGAACCGATATCAATAAAAAATAAAATATTACGAACATGTTTAGTTTTATAAAAAAATATACAGAAACAATGCAGGATATAAACTGCTATCCCATTTTTTCATTGCTGGTATTTGTTGCCTTCTTTATTGGCGTATTATGGTATGTAAAAGTGATGGATAAAAAAGAAGTTGATAAAATTAAAAATCTACCACTAGAACAATAATATAAATCTTTAAAATTGACATTATGTTTAGATATAAAAATACAATATTAGCGGCATGCGCATTAATGATTGCTATAGCAGGGTTTGCGCAAGGTACGGCCCCAGCTAAAGTAATGGCAGGAACTCCTTCCGCAGCGCCAACTAATTACTTGGAGGTATTAATGGTTGTGATTGCAGGCTTATTAGTTCTTGTAGTTTGGGTGCTATCCAATGTTCTTTTCATGATTGCTAAAAAAGCGGTCGAAGTATCTAAAGCAAACAAAAAAGTAATGATGATTGGTTTTATCGTAATGGGATCGCTCTTTTCAAATGCCGCAATTGCTCAAACGGCAGTGGCGGATACCACAACTAAGGCTCCAGTAGTAAATTATTACGGGGGCTTGTCTGCAAATACTTTTTGGACACTTTCAACGGTTCTTGCATTGGAATTATTTATTGTGTTCCTTTTAGTTTTATTTATTAAAGGGCTTTGGAAAACCATACATCCTGTAGAAGCAACAATGGTTCAAGGTAAACAGGCAAGACAGTTATGGGTTGTTCGAACTTGGAATACTTTAGATAGAAAATTT
>CAIOYQ010000057.1 GCA_903862505.1 uncultured Bacteroidota bacterium | reverse complement strand
GTTGCCAATAATGGCAATATGGATGCCGAAGAAGTAATACAAGCTTATATAGAGTATCCTAATTTGGAGAGAATGCCCATTAAAGAATTAAAATATTTTAAAAAAATCACCGTAAAAAAGGGGGCATCCATCAATCATCGTATCGTCATCCCTGTGAATGAACTTCAAAAATGGGACCTGAATAAAAATCAATGGATGCTCTATCCAGGTAGGTATAAACTGGTGATTGGTGCGCATGCAAAAGATGAACAAATAACTACTCTATTTGAGGTTCAGTAATTCAAATATTTACCATAATTTCACATTAAAATATAAATATGTCAACTAAAATTACAATTAACAACAACGGCTCCATTAAAGTAGAAGGCGATTTTACGATTACAGATAGAGAAGGAAATCAATATGATTTAGCAGGTAGAGAAGTAATTGGTTTATGTCGCTGCGGGCTAAGTAAGAATAAGCCATTTTGTGATGGCGCCCACAATGGTCAGTTTGAACATGAAGCAAAAGCTTTTGCATTGCCTCCAAAGAAAACTATTTAATTCACTTTGAGGTTTATATTCACATGCAGAAATTATTGAATTTAGTGGATGAGCTTGCTTTGCAAATTCCCAATGCAACCACTTTAAATACCAATGTATCGGTTGGAGATATTGGCTGGCATGTTGAACATAGTTGTTTGGTAATTATAAAAATTACCGAAACCGTTAAGCAGTCCGACCCTAAAAAATTTCATAGTAAATTTAATTTCAAAAAAGTAGTCGTTTTTTTATTAGGTAAAATTCCAAGAGGGCGCGCAAAAGCACCTGAAGTGGTTATGCCAATTGAAAATATCACAATAAGCCATTTGGAGAAAAGCATTATTTTGGCTAAAGACGCCATTCAGGAATTACATGGATGTGAAAAAAATAATTATTTTAATCATCCGTTTTTTGGAAATTTGAATACCCCAGCAACAATAAATTTTTTAGGTATCCATACCAATCATCATCTAAGTATCATAAAGGATATTTTAAAACGGTTTTAATATAACGCGTCTTAAAAATCTTATTACTAAAGACTTGCCAAATCAATTACGAATCGGTATTTCACGTCTCCTTTTAGCATTCTAGTATAAGCTACATTGATATTTTGAATTGGAATCATTTCAATATCTGAAACAATATTATGTTCGGCACAATAGTCTAACATTTCTTGTGTTTCTTTCATCCCTCCAATACAAGATCCTATCACACTTCTTCTATTTGAGACCAAAGAGAATGGCTGCACTTTTGGTGCTTCTGTAGGTAAACCCACTACCATCAATTTTCCATTTAAAGCCAATAAGTTTAAGTATTGAGAATAATCGTGGTTTGCTGATATGGCATCTAAAATCACATCAAAATAATTATGATATTTTTTCATCTCTGTCTCGTTAGTGCTTACTATAAAATGGGTTGCTCCTAATTTCTTAGCATCCGCTTCTTTATTTGGAGATGTGCTTATTACACTCACTTCTGCTCCAAAAGAAACAGCAAACTTTACACCCATATGACCAAGTCCCCCAAGGCCTACAATAGCTACCTTCATTCCTTTTTTCACACCTGCAAAAACTAATGGCGAATAGGTAGTGATACCCGCACATAGTAATGGAGCAACGGCTGCTAAATCTAATTTTTCTGAAATGTGAACAGTATAATGCTCGTCAACTACTATTTGATTCGCATACCCCCCCATGGTAATACCTACTCCGTCTCTTTCTTTTGAATTATACGTGCCCGTCATACCTTCTTCACAATAGTTTTCTAAATCTTGCTTACAGCTTGCGCAATGTCTGCAACTATCTACCATCACACCGACCCCGGCTAAGTCTCCCGCTTTGAATTTAGTAACATCAGACCCTACACTAATTACTTTTCCAACAATTTCATGACCTGGCACCATTGGATATATGGAACCACCCCACTCATCTTTAGCTTGGTGCAAGTCGCTATGGCAAACGCCACAGTATAAAATTTCAATTTGAACGTCTTTTGCTCCAACAGCTCTTCTATTAAATGAGTAGGTTTCTAATGGCGTAGTGGCTGACAATGCAGCAAAGGATTTAGTAGGTAACATATATTTTAATTTTTTAACTTTTTCTTATTGCACTAAAAATGGGTTGGACCATTTCTTGTCAACATACACATTGGCGCCCCCAAGTGTTTTTATAAAAGCAACTAGCTGTTCAATTTCGCTCGTAGTTAAATTTAATCTATTACCAATACCATCTACCCTCAATCGGTTGTCTAAATTATTATTAGCAGTTATAGTGGGGATATTATTGTAATGACCAACCACGGCTTCTAGTGTTGCAAACTGCCCAGTATGCATCATTGTTGAGTTTACGGTTCCGTCTGCT
>CAIOYQ010000056.1 GCA_903862505.1 uncultured Bacteroidota bacterium | reverse complement strand
TGTGGACACTTCCTTTCGTGATCCAACTTATCCCGGAATAGATATCCCAACCGATTCTTCTATCTATACTTTTAGAGTGAAGGCGCAATATATTTTTGATAATAGAACCAGTAGAATGCATTACCGCATTTTAGGGATTGCGCCAATAGCCATGATTAAAAAAACGGTGGATGTAGATGATGGAAGTGGCGGCAAACGTAGTGTGGATACCGTAATCCGCAAAACATTATTCTGGGTTTCTTATCCAAAAATTAGAACGTATTTAGCCAATAGAGATGTGTACAATCCAAATAATCAAAAAAGAATGATTTCTTGGTCCGATTTATTAGAAGCAAGATATTTTGATAGCCGCATCACTAAATCCTCTTATGGCAATTTCAATGATAGAGATTTATTTGAATTATTCAAGGATTCTAAAAAGCGTTTAGAAGCTGCAGAAAAAATTAAACAAAGAATTGATGATTTTGATCAAGATCGTTGGGTATACTAATCCTGGTTAATTGTTTGAATTTTTATTCAAGCTAAATATATTATTGCTCAAAAGCCGCTTTTAACAAAGCGGCTTTTTTTTCGCCGATCAATTGAGTAAGTGTTTTTTCGTTTGCGTCTTTTATTTTTTGAACTGACTTGAAATGCAATAATAAAAGCTCCTTGGTTTTAGGCCCAATCCCAACAATATGATCCAGCCCTGTTTCCAAGGCACCCTTTGATCGCTTGCTTCGGTGAAACTGAATACCAAAACGATGCACCTCGTCTCTTATGTTTCTAATAAGCGTATGTGCTTCACTATGCCAATCCAAAATAATGGATTTGCTGTCCCCAGGGAAAAACAGTTCTTCAATATTTTTGGCAAGGCCTACCGTGGTTACCTTATCCTGTATACCCAGCTCGGTTAATGCTTCTAATGCTGCATTTAATTGCCCTTTTCCGCCGTCAATAATAATGAGCTGAGGCAAGGGTAGGTCCTTTTCAAGGACCGATTTATAACGTCTTCCCACCGATTCCTTCATACTTGCAAAGTCGTTAATGCCCACCACCGTTTTGATATTAAATTTACGGTAATCGGACTTGCTGGGCGATCCATTTTTAAAGCATACCATGGCCGATACTGGATAAGATCCTTGAAAATTTGAGTTATCAAAACACTCAATATGGTTAGGTATTTCAGATAAGTGTAAGGCCTCCTGCATTTCCAGTAATACTTCACTTTCCAAAGGTTTTTCTACACGCACTAATGCCTGTTTATGTTTCCATTCTCTTAAAGCGTAGTCGGCATTTTTTTGGGAGAGTGCTAATAATTGTTCCTTGTCACCTAATTGTGGAATGGTATATTTTACTTCAAAAACTTTTTCACTCAATTCAAAAGGGACAATAATTTCTGTTGCTCTACTATTTAAATTGGTTCTAAAATAATAAATTGCAAAAATCAAAATGGTTTCTGCAGATTCTTCTAATGGAACGGACAGTGGTAAGATATGTGTTTGAATAATCCTTCCATTTTCTACCATCATGTAGCTAACATAGGCCTGGTCTGCATCATGTGCAATACTAAATACATCCATGGCGTGTTCTTGCTTGGTATATACCACGGACTTAGTTTGGTAATGCTCTAGTTCTTCTATCTTCCTTTTGGTGAGTGCTGCTTTTTCATATGCCATGGCATTGGCTTCTTCCTGCATTTTCTCTTTTAGGTTGGTCAATACCGGCTTAATATTTCCTTTTAATAAATGTTGTACTTGCTCAATGGAACTATTGTAATCTTCTAATGTTTGAAACCCTTGACAAGGCCCCAAACAATTACCCAAATGATATTCTAAACAAACCTTAAATTTCTCTTGCTCAATATTTTTAGGCGTGAGTGGAAGGGTACAAGTTCGTAAAGGAATGGTATGCTTAATATGATCAATTAATTCTCTTACCGCCAATACATTGGTAAAGGGGCCAATATAAGTACTGCCATCCTTTATCTTACGACGTGTTAAAAATACCCGTGGGAAGTTCTCCTTTTTGATAACAATATAGGGGTAGGTTTTATCGTCCTTTAAATTAATATTGTATTTAGGCTGATAATTTTTAATGAGCTCATTCTCCAGGATAAATGCGTCATGCTCCGAATTGACAATGGTGAATTCTATATCCTTAATCTTTTGAACCAACTCGATGGTTTTTAAGGTATGTTGATGATTGGAAAGAAAGTAGGAGCTAACCCTTTTACGAATATTCTTTGCTTTACCTACATATAACAAGTGTCCGTTTTCATCAAAATATTGATAAATCCCGGGTTCCTGTGGTAGGCCTGCCTGTATTTTCTTAAATAGCTCTTTTTCCATGGATTACTTGAAAGCACAAAAATACTTTATATTTTTGTGGTATGGAATTAACAGTTAATATCCCCGCCCTTCTTTTTCCCGCCATCAGTTTAATTATGCTGGCGTATACCAATCGTTTTTTGGCCTTGTCTAGCCGTGTTCGGGTTTTACACGACAAATATCAAACACAGGAGCAAAGGCATTTAATTTTTACGCAAATCAAGAATCTAAAATACCGACTTAAGCTTATCCGAAACATGCAAACCTATGGAGTAACCTCTTTGTTATTTTCTATTGTTTCCATGTTTTTTATTTACATAGAATATCAAAAAACGGCACAGGTAGTTTTTGGTATAAGCTTACTTGCTTTTTGTTGGTCTATATTTTTATCCCTTATTGAAATAAGATTAAGTACTAAGGCCATTGAAATTGAACTCAGTGACATGGAAGGTTTGGAAGATCCTTCGGTGATGGACTATTTAAAAAAGAAATTCGAACGCGACTAAATAATTTAGTTATCTCTTTTTTAATTGCTTTGCTTTCTTTCTCCAATTTGTTGTCTCCACATGGCATAGTACAATCCTTTTTCTGCAAGTAATGCATCGTGGTTGCCTTGTTCAATTACTTTTCCCTTCTCTAATACATAAATTCTGGTAGCATGAATAATGGTACTTAAGCGGTGTGCAATCATAATAGTAATTTGTTCACGCGCTGCCGATAATTCACGAATGGTATCTGTAATAGACTCCTCGGTTAAACTGTCTAAACTAGAAGTAGCTTCGTCAAATATGAGTAAATGAGGGTGTCTTAATAAGGCGCGCGCAATAGACAGTCTTTGTTTTTCGCCACCACTTAATTTTAATCCTCCTTCACCTATCACTGTAGCCAATCCATTTCCTCCTTTATCTAAAATATTAGTACAACTAGATTTTTGAAGGGCAATTAACATTTCTTCTTCAGTTGCATTGGGTGCAACAAATGCTAAATTTTCACGAATGGTGCCTGCAAATAATTGGGTATCCTGCGTTACAAAACTAATTTGATTTCTGAGTTCATTCATATCAATCTGCTTGCTATTCACACCGTTAATGAGTATTTGTCCCTCTTGTGTTTGATACAATCCTACAATAAGCTTTACCAATGTGCTTTTACCTGCACCCGATGGGCCAACAAAGGCAATGGTTTCCCCTTTTTTGGCTTCAAAGCTAATGTCATCCATGGCTTTGAAATTAGCCGTTTGGTGCTGGAAGCCTACGCTTTTAAATGCTAAATGTTCAATGTTGCCAATCGCTACTGCATCGGCAGGATTAATTTCAATTTCCTTTTTCATTAAAGCATCAAAATTATTTAAGGAAGCTTCTGTTTCACGATAGCTCAAAATAATACTGCCAATTTCTTGCAATGGTCCAAATATAAAGAAGCTATAAAATTGTAAGGATATAAGCTGTCCCACCGATAAAATCTCTTTAAATATCAACCACATTAAAGTAAAAGTAATTACCTGTCTCAAAAAGTTTACCATGGTGCCCTGAATAAAACTTAGAGAACGAATATTTTTCACTTTCTTTAATTCAAGGGCTAATATTTTATAGGTATTATTATTAAGTCTGTCTACCTCTTGTTTGGTTAAACCTAAACTTTTTACCAATTCGATATTGCGTAAACTTTCGGTGGTCGTTCCTGCCAGGGTAGTGGTTTCCTTTACAATATTTTTCTGAATAGACTTAATACGCTTACTTAATAAATTAGTTACATAGGCAATGGTACCAGCACCTAAAATATAAATAGGCATAATAGACCAATGTAATTTGGTCGCATAAATAGAAATAAATACAATGCTTACCACAATTCCAAACACTACATTAATTACATAACTAATAAATTTTTCACAATCGGCTCGGGCCTTTGTTAATATGGATAAGGTTTCTCCGCTTCGTTGGTCCTCAAATGCTTGGTATGGCAATTGCATAGAGTGCCTTAACCCATCTGTAAATAAAGCAGCGCCAAACTTTTGAATAATCACATTTACCGTATAATCCTGGAATGCTTTTGCAATTCTACTTACCATAGCGGTGCCCACTAATAACAAAAGAATATTGCTAATGCCTTTTAGGTATTGTGGTTGGGTTCTAAGATGCCCGTTTGCGTCTAAAAATGGAGTTTTTGCAAATTCGTCAATGAGTCTTCCAAATAACATGGGATCAAACATGGAAAAGGTTTGATTAATAGCGGCTAAAATAAATCCTATAATTACTAGGTTTCTAAACGGACGAATGTATTGAAATAATATCTTCATATATAATAAGTGTAAGGGGCAAATATAAACAAAGTCGCCCACTTATTGAGAAGCGGGCGATGATTAGTTATATGCTATAAACTTGTTTTGAAATAGACAATGTAGTGCTATGACTGCTGATCCTCCGCGTATAATCGGTTGTATTGATCAATGCAAGCGATTACTTCCTCCACACCTAGTTTTTTCTCGGCACTGGTTACGAATCCTTGTGGTAAAAAAGGGAGCCTTTCTCTTAATATGTCAAACATAGATTGCACATTGCGTGCTACTGCTCCTGGTTTCTCCTTGTCCGACTTAGTAAAAATAAGGGTGTATGGAATTTCCCATTTCACCATTTGTTCTATAAATTCTAAGTCAATTTTTTGAGGTTCATGTCGGCTATCTATTAAAACAAACACACGATTTAAATTGGGTCTTTTTCTCAAGTAGTTTTCTATCATCTGTTCCCATCTGCGTCTACTACTTTGCGATACTTTCGCAAAGCCATAACCTGGTAAATCTACAATATACCATTTATCCCAAGGTCCTTTACTATTAGAACTCATCACTTCAAAGTGGTTAATGAGCTGTGTTTTCCCTGGGGTGCCTGAGGTCTTTGCAAGATTCTTTTGATTACACACAGCATTGATAATGGAGGATTTTCCTACATTACTTCTTCCGATAAATGCATATTCTGGTTGTGTTAGCTTTGGGCACTGTTCGAAACCAGGACTAGATATTAAATAAGTGGCTTTGTTAATTTTCATTTTTCAATCAGTACTATTTTGCCTTTTCTGGCGTAGGTGCACGTTTTAGTTTTAAACTATCCGCAGGGTAGTTTGCTTTTAGGGTATCCATAATACTTTGACACCATTGCGTTAAAGTAGCTCTTTCTTCAGGTGTTAAATCTGCTTCTTTGTGAATAATAGTATAAGAAGGCAATGGCATTTCTTCTTCTTTCACTTGTTCAATAATTTCCTCTAATTTATGATTTTGCTTTGCGATTCTATAGGAAGCAAATTCATTGAAATTTAGTTCACTTTTCCCTTCTTTTACATGGTCTGCTAACCAAAATGCAATGGGTTGCACCGAAGCATACCAAGGATATTGTGTGTTATTAGTATGACAATCGGCACAAGCTTTATCTACAATAACTTTCACATTGTTAGGCATCGCATATAAGGTAGTGATGTCTTTTGATTTTTCTCCCGAAATATTCTTTGTGGGTTGGATAAATTGAATCACTACCAAGGCGATAAGTAATGCTATAAAAATCTTCTTGATCATGTCTTAAAGTTTAAAAATTTGTTCAATTATTTTACGAATACTTTAAAAGTAAGTTAATTAATTTAGATCAACACTTTTCCCGTCATCTCTTTAGGAATAGTGACGCCTATCATATTTAAAATAGTAGGAGCGATATCGCCTAATTTTCCTGGCTGAATGGTTCCTTTCCAATCCTTATCGATAATGAAAAAAGGAACCAAATTGGTGGTGTGCGCTGTATTAGGACTTCCATCCTCATTAATCATATAGTCGGCATTGCCATGGTCTGCTGTTAAGAAAATGGTATATCCATTATTTAATCCTGCCGTTACAATTTGCTCAACGCATCCATCCACGGTTTCAACAGCTTTGACGACGGCACTAAAAATACCCGTGTGTCCTACCATGTCTGCATTGGCATAGTTTAAACAAACGAAATCCGGATTGCCTGCATTAATTTCTGGTAACAATTTATCGGTTAATTCCTGCGCACTCATTTCGGGTTGCAAATCGTACGTGGCCACTTTTGGAGAAGGAGCCATGATACGAGACTCGCCTTCAAAAGGCACTTCGCGCCCGCCGCTAAAAAAGAAAGTAACGTGCGGGTACTTTTCAGTTTCTGCGATACGTATTTGTTTTTTATGATTTTGCGCTAGCACTTCGCCCAAAGTATTGACCAGGTTGTCATTTTCAAAAATCACCTGTACATTTTTAAAGGTCTCATCATACTTTGTAATTGTAGTATAATGCAAATCCAAATGTTTCATTCCAAATTCAGGAAAATCTTTTTGGGATAATACTTCTGTTATTTCTCTGCAACGATCGGTTCTAAAATTAAAACATAAAACGGCGTCTCCAGATTGTATGCTTGCAATAGGTGCTCCATTTTCCAAAATCACCGTAGGCTTTATAAATTCGTCGGTTATATCCTGCGCATAATTTTCTTGTATGGCGTCCAATGCGGAACTGGCAGTGGGGCCTTTTGCATTCACCAGTGTATCGTAAGCTAATTGTACCCTTTCCCATCTTTTATCACGATCCATTGCATAGTATCTTCCACTCACAGTTGCAATTTTACCAACCGATTTTTTTAAATGCGCTTCCACATTTTCAACAAAGGCCAATCCGCTTTTGGGATCTGTATCTCTTCCATCGGTAAAAGCATGGATGAATACATTTGTTAAACCTGCAGTTTTACAGATATCACAAATGGCTTTTAAGTGAGTGGTATGTGCATGTACACCTCCATCACTTACCAATCCTAATAAATGCAAAGGCTTATTATTTTCTTTGGCATATTCAATGGAAGCCAATAATGTTTTATTACTTGCTAGTTCGCCATCCCTAACGGCAACATTGATTCTTTGTAACTCTTGGTACACAATTCGACCAGCACCTATATTTAAATGACCTACTTCGCTATTGCCCATTTGACCATCGGGTAGGCCAACTTCTTCACCACAGGTAATTAAGGTAGCATTTGGGTATTTGCCATACAAGCTTTGTACAAAAGGAACCTTTGCTTGTTGAATTGCATCAGACAATGGCACTTTTCCTAAACCCCACCCATCCATAATGACTAGGATTACTTTTTTTGACATCTTTTTATATATTTTATTACGACGATTGCTTAATTTTATGATTAGGCAGCTCAAAGTTTCAAAATAGTAGGCACATTACAAACTTTAAACTGTTATAATTCAATACAAGCCTTCAAAATGATCCAATTTCGCAAAATAATACTCCTACTGCTTTTTATTATGGGCAGTTCCTCGCTTATGGCTCAAAAAGAAACCGAAGCAGTGGTTCAAAATTTACAAACTGCAAACTTTAATAACTTACTTTCTTATTGGGACAACCAGGTGGAAGTAAATATGCCCGATTTGGCTGGACAAAGACAATACAATGCTTCAGAAGCCAATGAATTACTAAAATCATTTTTCAATAAAAAGAGCATACTTGGTTTTGAAAAAAGTGCAGCACGCCAAGTAGGTACTACAGTTTATCTTACTGGCAAATTAATATCCAATACGGTAAAGTTTAATATCACAATGTTATTACAGCAAAACAAAAATGGGTTTGCTATTATTAGCGTTCGTGTAAATTAATTTTTTGATTCAAATGGGTAAAAACAATAAGCAACAAAATTCTCCACTAGTATATAGTACCGATCCTAATTATAAGCCGTTAGTAGAGGAAGCCGTGGTGGAAACTTTGGCACCTGACCAACAACCGCTTAGGGTGATATTGGAAACAAAACACAGAGCTGGCAAAACGGTGACCATTGTTTATGGTTTTCAAGGAAAAGAAGAAGACATGAACTTGTTGGGCAAGGCATTAAAAAACCATTGTGGTACTGGAGGCTCGGTGAAAGATGGAGAAATTATTATTCAAGGCGATCACCGTCAAAAAGCTTTTGAATACCTTAAGAAGAAAGGGTACAATAAAGCAAAATTATAAATCTTAAAAGTATACTTCTAGGTTGCAGCGTTTTTTAAGTGCAGCCACTAGCGGGTATTGCTCAGCAATACGATCGTATTTTTGTTTGCTATTCAATTGCATATGCAAGGGAACATCTTCTTTTTCTCCCGCCTCCACTAAGATGTCAAATTGAATGGTTCTGTTCTGAAACAAATCCCATACTTTTTCTAAAACATTCATTCTTTCCTGCTCTACAAATTTCTGGGCAGTGAGTGCACTTACTGTTACTGTGAAATGCCATTCGTCTTCTATTTTTAATTGCGCCACTTTAAAAGTACCTGCCGAAGCGTGTTTTGCATTTGCTTCTAAATAAATGGCGTATTCATCCCAGCACTTTTGTAATAAGTCCAAGGTAAGTGGCACAGATTCTTTTACTTCCTGAATATTGTAGTCCTTGCCATATTTCTTTTGCAGTACGGCCAATAAATTTTTTTTGGATCCGTCTTCATTATTTTCAGTGGGTATTGCTATTGCGCTGGGCTTGTCCTCTGAAATGATAGGGGCTGTTACTTTAGTGGCTGGTTTTGAAGGGGCTGGGGTTTCAATGACCAATTTTGCTTCCGCATTCACCGAAATATTACTTAATGGAGTAATTTTCTTTAACCGAATAGGATAGTGGGCGTCAACTAGTTTTTTTTTTACTATTTGGTTGTCTTCCAAACTTAACTCAATGGCTTGCGCTAAAAAGTTTAATTTAATAATGGCCATTTCCACATGCAATCTTTTATTGCGTGCCACTTTGAATTGAATTTCAGCTTCATTTAAAATATTCAAAGCACTTATCAAATAAGGGGTGCTAATTTGTTTTGCCGTATTTATATATTGTTCTCTCCACCCTTCAATTGACTCTAGCAATACCGCGCTAGCAGGGTCTTTACAAACTAATAAGTTTCTAATAAAGCTCGCCAATCCAGACAATACCATGTCTCCTTCAAAACCTTTCTGATTAATTTCATCATACAATAACATAGCACTTGTAAGCTCCTGCTTTGTTATGTATTCCAATAATTTAAAGAAATATTCTTCGTCTAATATGTTTAAATGTTCAAGTGTGTTTTTGTAGGTTAATTCGCCATTGGAAAAGCTTACAATTTTATCTAAAATACTTAAAGCATCGCGCATACAGCCCTCACTTTTTTGTGCAATTAATTGCAGTGCGGTTCTTTCTGCTTTTATATGTTCTTTCTCAATAATTTCTTCCAAGTGAACAACGGTATCATTGGAAGTGATTCTTTTAAAATCAAAAATTTGACATCTACTTAAAATGGTAGGTATGATTTTGTGTTTCTCAGTGGTCGCTAAAATAAATATAGCGTGTGCTGGTGGCTCTTCCAATGTTTTCAAAAATGCATTAAAGGCACTTGCACTTAACATGTGGACCTCATCCACAATATACACTTTGTATTTACCTGCTTGTGGGGCAAAGCGCACCTGGTCTACTAAGGTTCTAATATCGTCTACCGAGTTATTACTGGCAGCATCTAATTCATGGATATTTAAACTGGCCCCTTTTTCAAAAGAGGTACAACTATCGCATTGATTGCATGCTTCCCCTTCCTTGGTAATATTCGTACAGTTAATTGTTTTTGCTAAAATACGTGCACAGGTTGTTTTACCCACACCTCTTGGTCCACAAAATAAAAAGGCATGCGCCAAATGGTTGCTTAAAATGGCATTTTTTAAAGTGGTCGTAATATGCGACTGGCCCACAACGGTGTTAAAGTTCTGGGGTCTGTATTTTCTGGCTGAAACAACAAAATTATCCATAGTAGACGCGCAATATACACATTATCCCCTTAAATTTTAAGGCCGTTTTATGCACATTTTTGAATGTTTTTTTCTGCTAACCAGCGACGCCGTATTCCATGATGGGATGACGTTCAAAGGAATGGGCCTTTGGATTAAAAATGAAACGGTAAGTGACCATATGCCTACTTTGTGCGCCCCCTAAACTTTTATAAATATTTAGCATTTTGGGGTTCCAGTCGGCGGCCCATCCCATTTCATATTCACTGTATTTTTGAAGCGATAATAATAACAGCGAACAGGATTGAATTAAGAAACTATCAATACCCAATGCCTGATATTTAGGGACGACGCCAAAAGCCAATCCGGTCAATTGATTATTTTGGCCCCTCCACTTCATCCACAATAAATGTATTTTTTGAAACAGCCCTAATTTTCCATTAAAGTATTTGAAATATTGATTTACATCGGGGATGTTTATAAACATAGCAATGGGTTCCTCTTTATAATAGGCAAACCAAATAACCCTTGGATCCATGATAGGTTCCAGGGTTTTAAATAACTTCATGATTTGGTCATAGGTAATGGCCTTTGCTTCGCCATGTTGCGCCCAGGCCGCATTGTATATGGAAACAAAGTCCTGCGCATAACGGGATAAATGTTTTTTATCTAAATGCCTTGCAGTATAATCCGGCTTTGATTTAAATTTTTCGTAACGCTCTTTAAAGCGGGCCGGTAATTCGTCTAATAAATTGTTGCGGTAATAATATTGATTATAGTAATTCTCGAATCCATAATCACTTAAAAGCTTTTCATAATAATCAGGGTTAAAGGACATGCCGTACATGGGCGCTCTATCAAAGCCTTCAATCATTAACCCCCACCATTTATCTCTATCCCCAAAATTAATAGGGCCGTCCATGGCTTCCATGCCATTTTTGGACAACCATTCTTTGGCGGTATCAAATAATAAATTGGCCACAGATTGATCGTTGATGCTATCAAAAAATCCAACACAGCCCACCGGGTATTCCGTGCCTTTATTTAGGTAGTTGGTATAATAAAATGCGGCGATGCGACCAATGGTGTCTCCACTTTCGTTTTGTATGATCCATCGACTAGCATCTCCTTCTTTAAACAATTTATTTTTTGATGGGTCAAATACCGCTTCCACTTCATTGTCCAAAGGACGAATATAATTTGGGTTATGCTTATTGGCAATGGCATTAAAACCTAAGAACTCCTTAATTGAATGGGGCGTATTAACTGCTAACACTTTCATGGTTACAAGTTAGAATTTTTTTAATACACTTAATGCGAAGATGCCCGCAGTTTCAGTCCTTAATCTTGTTGGACCTAAATGAATGGCTTGATATTGTTTAGCTAAAGCAGCGTCAATTTCCTTAGCACTAAAATCGCCCTCGGGTCCAATTAATAAAATGCAGTCATCACTTATAGTCAAATTTTTAATATTGATTTTTTCTTGTGGTTCACAATGTGCTATCAATTTTTGAGTTGCATGATATTCGGACAAAAATTTCTCAAAAGCAATAGGCGCTGATAATATAGGCAGCCATACCTGTTGGCTTTGTATCATGGCAGATTGCAAGATATTTTGCATCCGATCTGTTTTAAAACGTTCGTGTATGGTATGCGCACATAGTAAGGGAACAATAGTATGTACGCCCATTTCGGTGGCTTTTTCCAAAAGCCATTCTAGCCTTGTAGCGTTTTTTAAAAGAGAAATACCAAGGGTAATTTTTTGCGTCGTAGGGGGCATTGACTTTTGTGCATCAATTTGAACCGTCGTACTTTTTTTATCTGCAATACTTATGGTGGCTTCAAACAATTGCCCTATTCCATTGGTTAAATCAATGCGGTCGCCGGCCTTCATTCTAAGCACTTGTACACAATGCTTACTGGTTTCCTCACTCAGCGTATACACTGTAGGATTAATGGTTAATGGGGCTTCGTAAAAATAGGGAACCGGCATGTGCTAAAAATTAATCAAACTATTTCTATTCAATAAAATTTGCGAAAAACGAAAGTTTACATTTAAAATTGACTATCCTCGTTAACGCCTTCATCAAATTCACCACCATTCATTTTACTTCCTTGAATAAAGAATCTACCTCCGTCTCCAGGGCCACTTTCATTTAAGCTGGATGTAGATTTATAATTGCTTGGAAGTCCTGGGAGGCTTCCTGAGTCGCCATCCCATTCTTCGAATCTTTGAATATCTAATCGGGCTCTTAATTTTATCAAATCCAAGGAACCGTTTCTGTGCTTCGCAATTCTAATATGCGTTTCACCCTGGGTGCTTTCGCCCATTTCATTGCTCATTACCTCGTAATATTCTGGACGGTAAATAAACATAACCATATCCGCATCTTGTTCAATGGCTCCCGATTCACGTAAATCACTCAACTGAGGCATCTTACTTTCTTTTCTGGTTTCTACCGCACGACTCAATTGAGAAAGTGCAATGATTGGGATTTGTAATTCTTTTGCTAAGGCCTTTAAACTTCGAGAGATATTGCTAATTTCTTGTTCACGATTGGAATTACGATCGCCCGTCCCACTCATTAATTGTAAGTAGTCAATGATAATCATTTTCACCTGATGCTTATTCACCAATCTTCTTGCCTTAGCCCTGAATTCAAAAATATTTAAAGCCGCCGTGTCATCAATATAGATAGGAGCAGTTTCTAGTTTCTTAATTCCCTTGCTGTGTAATTGTTGGTATTCGTAGTCCTCTAATTTACCACGGGAAATTTTTTCCATTTTAATTTCACTCTCCGCACTTAAAATTCTTTGTACTAACTGAGAGGCACTCATCTCCAAACTGAAAAACCCAACTGCCTGCGGTTTGGTAGGATGCAATGCAGCATTACGCGCTAGATTTAACGCAAATGCGGTTTTACCAACCGAAGGCCTTGCTGCTAAAATAATTAAATCCGTTGGTTGCCAGCCGTATGTAATTCTATCTAAAGAAGTGAATCCACTTGGTACACCCGATATTTCATCTTTCTTGGTTCTTAATTCATCAATTCTATTTACGGCATCTGCTAATGCATTTTGAATATCAACGAAATTCTTTTTCAAGTAATTGTTGGTGATATTAAACATCTTGGTTTCACTTTCGTCCAACAAATCAAAAACGTCGGTGCTATCCTCGTAAGCGTTAGCAATCACTTCGCCACTAATTCTAATAAGTTCTCTTTGAATAAATTTTTGTAAAACAATTCTTGCGTGTGCGTCAATGTTAGCAGTAGATACCACCACATTGGTTAACTTAGAAATATAATAAGCGCCGCCCACTAAATCCAATTGCTCCCTCTTTTTTAAGGCTTCCACCACGGTTAACATATCAATGGGCTGATTCTCCATTTGCAAACCCTGCATAGCCTGAAATATCATTTGGTGCGCGTCACTATAAAAACATTCAGGTTTTAAAATTTCTGTTACCGTATCAAATGCACTTTTCTCCAATAAAATTCCGCCTAAAACGGCTTCTTCTAATTCTCTTGCTTGAGGCGGTATTTTGCCATACATCATAGCACTGATTTCTACATTTGCGCTTTTTTTTCTGGTCTTAGTGTTGGTATTGATATTTGGAATGGCCATATAATGCTAGGTTTTCTTACTACGAAAATCAGTTCTAAAAAGGAGATGAAGAAATTTATTTTCAATTTTGAATATCCACAAATTTAACAAGCTAGAATGCACATCTTTTTGAGGTTATACACCTGTTTTACACCCCTAAAATGAGGTTATTCACTTTAGCCTCTATCAGGCCCGAAAAATTGCTTATTTTTGAAGCCATACTTTAAAGTGCGTATATGACCATTAGTTACAACTGGCTGAGTGAATATTTACCTAAAACCGTTAGCCCGGAACAATTATCTATAATATTAACTTCTATTGGATTAGAAGTAGAATCCTTGGAGAAATTAGAAAATTTTAGAGGTGGATTGGCAGGCTTAGTAGTTGGAGAAGTGGTGGAATTAAGTCAACATCCTAATGCGGATAAATTAAAATTAACTAAGGTGAACACGGGTGGAGAACGTTCATTGAATATTGTATGCGGTGCAAGTAATGTGGCATTGGGTCAAAAGGTGGTGGTGGCAACTATTGGAACAACTATCTATCCAAAATCTGCGGAAGCAGGGATCACCATGAAATTGGCTAAGATCAGAGGCGAAGAAAGTGAGGGAATGATTTGTGCAGAAGATGAAATTGGAGTAAGTGATGATCATGGCGGCATTATTGTTTTAGATGCAAGTATTAAAGTAGGCACACCGGTAGCGGAGCTTTACGAATATTATCAGGACTGGATTTATGAAATTGGCCTCACTCCAAATAGAATGGACGCCATGAGTCATTATGGTGTAGCAAAAGATGTGTGTGCTTATTTATCATATCACGAGGCGCCGACAACGGCGGTAAGCCCACTTACTAAAAAGAGTATTAAAGACGCTGCGGTAAAGCCATTCAAAGTAATTATTGAGGATGAAAAAGCATGTGCACGATATAGTGGATTAGTCATTGAAGGGGTGAAGGTAGCGGCTTCTCCCAACTGGTTAAAAAATCGTTTACAAGCCATTGGCGTAAGAAGCATTAATAATATCGTAGATATTACGAATTTTATTTTACACGAAACAGGACAACCCTTGCATGCATTTGATGCACATCAAATTAAAGACGCAACGGTAGTAGTTAAAAAGTATCCTGCAGGTACTTTATTTGCAACCTTAGATGGTACAGAAAGAAAATTAACGGCGAATGATTTAATGATTAGCGATACTGAAAAACCATTGTGTATAGCAGGTGTGTTTGGCGGCATTAAAAGTGGTGTTTCGGAAAGTACGACTACAATTTTTTTAGAAAGTGCTTGGTTTGAGAATATACATGTGCGAAAAACCTCTTTACACCATGGGCTTAGAACCGATGCTGCCACTCGTTTTGAGAAGGGGGTAGATATTGCAGGCACGGTGAATGTATTAGAGCGTGCTGCACAAATGATACAGGAATTAGCCGGCGGAAAATGCAGCGAAGTGGTGGATATGTATCCGAATCCAGCAACCAAAAAAACAGTGGTATTGACCTATGCTTATTTGAAAAAATTAAGTGGCAAATACTATCCAACAGAAAAAGTAAAAATTATTTTAACCAGTTTAGGTTTTGAAGTGATCTCGGAAAATGCCGATCATATAGAAGTTTCAGTGCCATATCATAAACCTGACATTAGCATAGCTGCCGATTTAGTGGAAGAGGTATTGCGCATAGATGGTTTGGATAATATTGAAATACCAAGCGCTATTACCATGAGTCCTTCTATTGATCCCTTAGAACAGAAAGAGAAGTTCAAAGAGAAAATTGCCAATTATTTAGTGGGCCGTGGCTTCACCGAAATTTTAACCAATTCCATTACCAATAGTGCCTATTTTTCGGAGGAGACTTTGGCGACAGCTGTAAAAATGCTCAACAACTTGACTGCGGAATTAGATGTAATGCGCCCTAGCATGTTAGAGACAGGTTTAGAGACGATAGCCTATAATTTAAACAGACAAAACAATTCCATCTCGTTTTTTGAAATTGGGAAAGTATATGGTAAGTCCAATGCCGGAAAATATTATGAATCTGAACAGTTAGCTATTTATCTTTCTGGAAAACAATCTGTCGATGGTTGGAGAACCAAGGGTGTAGACCAAGATTATTTTGTAGCAAAAGGAACTGCTATTGCATTGCTGGAATTGTTAGGTATTACCGGAGTGCAAGAAAAAACAGCATCGAATGGAATGACCGAATTGGTTTGGAATAAAAAAACGATTGGACATATAGAAGTGATGGGGGCTAAAAAGCTACAAGCCTTTGGTATCAAGCAAGGGGTGCAGTATATTCAATTTGATGTAGCCGGTATTTTAAATGCATATCAAAGCAAGAAAGTAGTGTACAAGGAAGTGTCTAAATACCCGTCTATAGAAAGAGACTTGGCATTGGTTATTGATAAAGCAACGCCGTTTGCTTTAATTGAATCCAGTATTGCGGAAGCTAAAGTAGAAGCCTTGTCTTCAACACGTGTTTTTGATATTTTTGAAAGCGACAAATTGGGAGCGGGTAAAAAATCGGTGGCTATTAATTTTGTTTTCAATGCCCCAGATAAAACTTTAACCGATGTGGAGATTGATGCCATGATGAAAAAGCTAATTCAGTTATTTGAAAAAAATATTCAAGCTGAAATTAGAAAATAACTATATTCATTTATCAATTCAAATAAGTAGCGATCATGGTTGATTTACATACTTCAATTGCCAACCTTCAAGAAAAGCTTTCCGCTTTATTAAAGAAGTATGCGCAGTTGGAAAAAGAAAATCACCAATTAAAAGCATCCATTGAACAACAAACTGGGGCACAGCAACAATTGGAGGGTAAACTCAAAGAGAACCAGGCTCAATTAACGGCGGCCATGATGCAGCAGGGTGCTTCCATGGATCCAGCTCAAAAAGCCAAACTTGTCAAGCAAATTGATCAGTATATAAAGGAAATTGATCATAGCATAAGTAATCTGAATCCCTAAACTGAATGCATCGAATTTTACATTTAATCATCCGCCATGTCATCTGAACTAAATAACGAATCTACTCCCAACGAAATGCTCCCGGTTAATATTACTATTGCCGATCGGACCTATAGGGTTAGAATTGCGCCTAAGGATGAGGAGGCAGTTCGTAAAACAGCTGCGCTGATTAACCAGAAAATGGTAGAATTCAAGAGTTTATATGCC
>CAIOYQ010000055.1 GCA_903862505.1 uncultured Bacteroidota bacterium | reverse complement strand
TAATATTCTAATGGCAAATAAATCATACACCTCTTCAAAACTTACGCCCTTCTTTTTTATTTTATTCCAAATGGAGTGAATACTTTTAGGTCGGCCATAAATTTCAAATTGAAAACCTTCGCTGGTTAATTTATCTTTTAAGGGACGAACAAACTCGTTAATATATTTAGTTCTTTCTCTTTTGGTCTCCGCTAATTTTTTGGCAATCTCTTTGTAAGTGTCCGCTTCTAAATATTTCATAGACAAATCCTCTAGCTCTGTCTTTATATTGTATAATCCCATGCGATGGGCCAGCGGAGCGTATACCCAAATGGTTTCAGAGGAAATTTTAAGTTGCTTCTCCTGTTTCATAGCGTCCAATGTGCGCATATTGTGCAATCGGTCCGCTAACTTTATTAATATGACCCTAGGGTCGTCTGTAAGGGTTAATAATATCTTTTTAAAATTCTCAGCTTGTTGACTACTATTGGTATCCATCACCGTGGATATCTTCGTAAGTCCATCTACAATTTTTGCAATCTCATTTCCAAACTCATCCTTTACATCATCTAATGTTATATCCGTATCCTCCACTGTGTCATGTAATAATGCGCAGATTGTGCTTCGAACCCCCAATCCAATTTCATCCACACAAATCATCGCTACCGAAATGGGATGAAAAATATAAGGCTCTCCCGTTTTTCGACGCATGGTTTTATGTGCGTTGGTTGCCATTTCAAAAGCAGTTCTTAATAATTCCTTATCCCCTTTTTTAATTTTAGGTCTTAAGGCCCTTAAGAGCGCACGATACTTCCGAACAATTTCTTTTTTTTCTTGTTCTTCGTCTAGATTATATTGACTAACGACGTTTGGTATAATATGTTCTTCTTGTATATCCATCTGCCTTACGAAATTACGTAAAAGCGGTAGGATTATTACAAAGAACAAACAGATAATGTAACTTTGACCCACTATGTCCGCTAAAGCGCCTAATCCAACATTAAAAATCACGATTTTAAAAAGAGTTTTCTCTTTTGTAAAACCCTATCGATTTATTTTTTGGGCCAATGTGGTATTGTCTATAGTATTGGCTTTCTCAACACCAGTAAGGCCTTATCTGATTCAATCAACAGTAAATATTGCCATTGGGAAAATCGTAACACTTCCAGTTTGGGTACAATTTTTTATTCCTGCTGGCGCATTTGGAGATGTAGTCAAATTAATAATTGCCATCACACTTTTTCAAGTGGCGTTCATAATTTTAGAAACCTTATTACGCTTTTTTTTCACATTTGGAATGGCCTGGTTAGGCCAACAAGTAATTAGAGATTTGCGCAATAAAGTATATGATAAAATCATGCATTGGGAAATGCGTCAATTTGATAAAACGCCCATCGGCACATTAACCACCAGAACTATTAATGACATTGAAAGTATCAATGATATTTTTTCGGACGGGCTCATTCCCATCTTAGCGGACCTGTTAACGATCATCGTTACCCTTGCGACCATGTTTGTAATTAACTGGAAGCTTACTTTAATTTGTTTAATTCCATTCCCTATTATGATTATTGCCACTTACTTTTTTAAAGAAAGTGTGAATAAAAGTTTTATGCAAGTGCGCAATGCGGTGGCGGCTTTAAATGCTTTTGTGCAAGAGCATATTTCGGGCATGCAAGTGGTACAAGCTTTTGCTGCGGAGGAAAAGGAGATGGAAAAATTTACCAAAATAAACCAGCAGCATAAGCAGGCCAATATCAAAGCCATTTTTGCTTATTCTGTTTTCTTTCCTGTTGTGGAAGTAGTGCTGGCATTAAGTATTGGCTTAATTGTTTGGTGGGTTGCTGGACAGTCCTTGGATGCCGGTATGTTGGTTGCGTTTATTTTATTCCTGAATCAAATTTTTAGACCCCTAAGAATGATTGCGGATAAATTTAATGTCTTACAAATGGGAATGGTAGCTGCGGAACGTGTTTTTAAAGTGTTAGACAATAAGGATATTACCATCAACGACGGCGAATACGCGCCTGAACATATCCGCGGCGAGATTGAATTTAAAAAAGTAAAGTTTGCTTATCAGGAACCGAACTGGGTGTTAAAAGAAATTGATTTTAAAGTGCATGCAGGAGAAACCATTGCCTTGGTAGGACATACGGGTAGTGGTAAAACTTCCATTATTAGTATTTTAAATCGCTTATATCCTTATCAATCAGGAACCATTTTATTAGATAATCATCCCATAGAATCTTATACCTTGGATCGATTGAGAGGTTCGATAGGCGTGGTGTTACAGGATGTATTTTTATTTTCGGGTTCGGTTTTTGACAATATCTCTTTGCGTAATCCATTAATTACAATTGATCAGGTACAGGAAGCGGCCAAGATGATTGGAATGCACGATTTTATTATGCAGTTGCCCGGTGGCTATGATTATGAGGTAATGGAAAGGGGCGCCACTTTAAGTTTGGGTCAGCGACAATTACTAAGCTTTATTAGGGCCTTATTATACAATCCTTCTATTTTAATTTTAGATGAAGCCACGTCCTCTATTGACACGGGAAGCGAGCAATTAATTGAGCGTGCTATTGATGCGCTCATAAAAGGACGCACTTCTATTGTGATTGCACATAGACTTTCCACCATTCGAAAAGCGAATAAAATTATTGTTTTGGACAAGGGGGAAATTAAGGAAATGGGCACCCATCAGGAGTTATTACAATTGGGTGGATTTTATGCAAACCTTACCGAAATGCAATTTGCTAAGAATAAAGAAACGAAAATTTCCTAAATTATTGATTTTCAATACCTTGTGCTCGTCAGTTTTTTTTCACATCCGCTTAAGATTCTATTCATAATTGCTCATTTTCAGCAGCTTTATTCCTATCTTTGCCGCAAATTTTGAGCGTATTATGAGCTGTCGTCGTATAAAATCATTACTGGTTGTGGGTTTTGGCCTATTTGCAATGTTGTTTTCTACAACGCTTTTAGCGAATGAAAAACCGGTTGTTGCAGAAAGTGCAAAGCAGGAGGTAAGCGAAGGAGCGCCTGCAAAAGAGCATGCTGCTAAAGAAGAAGGTAGCTTTAATGTTACAGAAACCATTTTAGAGCATATTAAGGATGATCATAGCTGGCATTTATGGGGACATACTTCCATTCATTTGCCGGTGATTGTAAAAACGGATAAAGGTTTTGAGTTTTTCTCTTCAGGAAAATTAGTGAACGAGCATCATGAGCCCATTGTTTACAAAGGCAATTTTGATTATAAATTGATGGAAGGCAAATTAAAGATTGTTGACGCGAATGGCAACATCGATAAAGCAGCGAATAAACAATTTTTCGATTTATCGATCACGAAAAACGTTGCCAGTTTATTTGTGTCTGTATTTATTTTATTAGTGGTGCTATTAACTTCGGCGCGCGCTTATAAAAAGACAGGGGTTACGACTGCACCTAAAGGTTTGCAATCTTTCATGGAACCAATTATCTTGTTTGTCAGGGACGAAGTAGCCATTCCAAATATTGGAGCAAAAAAAGCAGGCAAATACTTGCCTTTCTTATTAACGATATTCTTTTTGATTTTAGTCAATAACTTTTTAGGATTAATTCCATTTTTCCCAGGTGGCGCCAACGTGAGTGGTAACATCGCTTTCACCATGACTTTAGCGGTTTGTGTATTTATTGTTGTGAACCTAAGTGCAAATAAAAGTTATTGGGAACATATTTTCTGGATGCCAGGCATGCACTGGAGCATGAAGTTGTTCTTAGCACCCATTGAATTAATTGGTGTTTTCACAAAGCCTATTTCATTAATGATTCGTTTGTTTGCGAACATTACTGCGGGCCACATTCTTGTATTAAGTTTGATTTGTTTAATTTTTATATTCAAAACGGTTTTTGCTTCTGCGATTGCAATTCCATTTGCAGTGTTCATTGGTTTAATTGAATTGTTGGTTGCTTTCTTGCAAGCCTTCATCTTTACCATGTTGGCTGCTATGTATATTGGCATGGCTACCGAAGAACATCATCATGAAGCACACGGAGAACATAAAGATTTAGCACATCACTAATTAAATAATTAAAGATTTTTTTCAATAACAATTAAAACGTAAAAAAATGGTAGTAGGAAGTGTTGCCGCAATCGGCGCTGGATTAGCTGCTATCGGTGCCGGAATTGGTATCGGTCAGATTGGTAAAGGTGCTGTTGAAGGTATTGCTCGTCAGCCAGAAGCTGCTAACGAAATCCGTTCTAACATGATTGTTGCTGCTGCGTTCGTAGAGGCCGTTGCCTTGTTCGCTGTGGTGGTTGCCTTATTAGGTAATGGATAATCAAGTTGGAATGAGGGCTTAGGCTCGATTTCAAAACTTATTATAGGCCCTAGCACAGGGCGAAGGGCCTATAATTTTTTTAGATGATAAAGATTAGAAAAATAGATTGTAATTTATAATTGATAATAAGATACTTATGTTGTTAGAAATAAACCCTTTAGTACTTCCAGATATTGGTTTGGTATTTTGGAATACCATCGCCTTTTTGGTTTTGTTAATTGTATTAGGCAAGTTTGCTTGGAAGCCAATTATTAAAGCCATCAATGAGCGCGAAAGTGGTATTGAGGAAGCTTTATTAAAGGCCGATAAAATGAAAGCGGAAATCACTGCAATGCAAAATGAAAATGAAGTATTGTTGGCGAAAGCACGTGAAGAGAGAGCTACTTTAATTAAGGAAGCAAAAGAAGCTTCTGAAAAGATGGTAGCAGAAGCAAAGGATAAAGCAAAGTCCGAGTACGAAAGAATTATTGCGGATGCGCAATTGGCAATCACTCAGCAAAAAAATGCTGCATTAACTGAGGTTAAAAATCAGGTAGGCGCGTTGGTGGTTGAAGTGGCTGAAAAAGTATTAAGAAAAGAGTTGTCTAATAAAGCCGATCAAGAAAGCTACATTCAAAAATTGGCTGACGGAGTTAAATTAAATTAAGAAAAATGTCGAACGCACGTTTAGCAGGCAGATACGCAAAAAGCTTACTAGGGCTTGCTCAAGAGCAAGGTCAATTAGAAGTCGTATATGCCGATATGAAATACATACAAGCTGTTTGCAATGCAAGTAGTGAGTTTGTCAATTTGTTGCGGAGTCCCATTATAAAAGCAGATCAAAAAAATAGCATTATCAATTCGGTTACCAAGGATAAAGTAAGCTTACTTACTAATTCTTTTACGGTGTTGATTGTGAAAAAAGGAAGGGAACGCGATTTGCCAGAAATGGCTACAACCTTTATTGAGCAATACAATACATTGAAAGGAATTCATCAAGTTACTTTAACTACTGCAGTGGAAGTAAGTGATGCATTAAAAAAATCAATTGAAGACAAAGTAAAAGCGGAGAGTAAATTTGTAACCGTTGAATTGACTACTAAAACCGATGACTCCTTAATTGGTGGTTTTGTTTTAGCGTTCAATAATAATTTAGTGGATGCAAGTATCGCAAGAGACTTAAGAGATATTAAGAAACAATTTTTAAGTAACGAATACATAGGGAAAATTTAAATAATCATTTATTAAAATAGAATTTTATGGTGGACATTAAGCCGGATGAAATATCAGCAATTCTTAGACAGCAATTAAGTAATTTTAATGCAGCTGCTGATTTAGAAGAAGTAGGTACCGTATTGCAAGTGGGTGATGGTATTGCGCGTATATATGGATTAAATGGCGTGAGCAGTGGTGAGTTAGTAGAGTTTGAAAATGGTGTGAAAGCAATTGCCTTAAACTTAGAGGAAGACAATGTGGGTGTGGTAATGATGGGTGATAGTAAGGGTATTAAGGAAGGTAATAAAGTAAAAAGAACGGGTCAAATTGCTTCTATAAAAGTAGGAGAAGGTTTAGTTGGCCGTGTGATTAATATGTTAGGGGAGCCTATCGATGGTAAAGGTCCTATTCAAGGTGAATTGTATGAAATGCCACTAGAGCGTAAAGCTCCAGGGGTTATTTTCCGTGAGCCTGTAAAAGAGCCATTACAAACTGGTATCAAAGCGATTGACGCGATGATTCCAATTGGTCGTGGTCAACGTGAATTGGTAATTGGTGACCGTCAAACAGGTAAGACTGCCATTTGTGTGGACACGATTATCAATCAAAAAGAATTTTATGATGCAGGTAAACCTGTATACTGTATATATGTAGCCATTGGTCAAAAAGCATCTACGATTGCTGGTGTAATGAAAACATTAGAGGACAATGGTGCATTGGCTTATACAACTATTGTAGCAGCTTCTGCAGCAGATCCAGCACCACAACAATTCTACGCTCCATTTGCGGGTGCAGCAGTGGGTGAGTACTTCCGTGACACAGGACGTCCAGCATTAATCGTATTTGATGATTTATCAAAACAAGCGGTGGCATATCGTGAGGTATCTTTATTATTACGTCGTCCACCAGGTCGTGAGGCTTATCCAGGTGACGTATTCTACTTGCATAGCCGTTTATTAGAGCGTGCTGCAAAAGTGATTGCCAATGACGACATCGCAAAAAACATGAACGACTTACCAGCTTCTATCATGCATTTGGTAAAAGGAGGGGGTTCATTAACTGCATTGCCAATTATTGAAACACAAGCTGGTGACGTATCTGCCTATATTCCGACCAACGTAATTTCAATTACCGACGGTCAAATCTTCTTAGAAGGTAACTTGTTTAACGCCGGTATTCGTCCAGCGATTAACGTAGGTATTTCTGTAAGCCGTGTAGGTGGTAACGCACAGATCAAGTCCATGAAGAAAGTATCTGGTACCTTGAAATTAGACCAAGCATTATACAGAGAGTTAGAGGCTTTTTCTAAGTTTGGTGGTGACTTGGATCCAGCTACTAAAAACGTAATTGACAAGGGTGCTAGAAACGTAGAAATTTTAAAGCAAGCGCAATACACTCCATTCACAGTGGAAAAACAAGTAGCTATTATTTACTTGGGTACACAAGGTTTATTAAAGGAAGTAGCAGTTAAAAACGTAAAAGAATTTGAAGCACATTTCTTACTAGAAATGAGCAACAAGTTACCAAATGTATTGGCCGAATTCAAAAAAGGGAATTTACCTGAAGAGGGCATCCAACAAATGGTAGATTTAGCCAATAGCTTAATTCCACAATACAAATAATATTTGATCATATTAAATTGATAAAAAACCCTGAACTAAGTTCAGGGTTTTTTGTTATAATGGTATGTCGGTTATACAAGTGAATAATATCAGTAAGCATTTTGGCAGCCTTAAGGCAGTAGATGGTTTGAGCTTTGAAGTGCAGGCCGGTCAGGTGTTTGGGTTCTTGGGCCAAAATGGATCCGGAAAAAGCACGACCATTCGCATGCTATTGTCATTAATCCATCCCACCAGTGGCAGTATCCAAATATTTGGTGATTCTATTGCTTCTAATCGAAATAAAGTGTTGGAGGAAATAGGGGCTATCATTGAGCGACCCGATTTGTATCCCTACTTATCGGCCAAAGAGCATCTGCAATTGTTTGCTAAATTAAGGAGTAAAAAAATTACCCCTTCTTCCATTGAGGACACCTTGGTGAAAGTGGGATTACAGGATCGAGCAAAAGATAAGGTGCATACTTTTTCTCTAGGCATGAAACAAAGATTGGGTATTGGCATTGCCTTATTGCACAACCCTTCTTTAATTATTTTAGATGAACCCACTAATGGATTGGATCCTCAGGGCATTTCAGATATTAGAAATTTGATCCAGCATTTAGCAAAAGAGGAAGGAAAAACAATATTAGTTTCTTCTCATATTCTTTCTGAAATTGAACAGATGGCTTCGCATATTTTAATATTGCACAAGGGAAAGAAATTAGCAGACGGCCCAATACAAACTTTACTAGATCCCAATAAAATGATTGTTCATTTGACCACGACCAATGATGAGCAAGCCATACAGGTAATTTTAGCGAGCAGTTTTAGCAGCTATTTATTAAAAAGGTCAGCCGGAATATACTTATCCATCCCTCATTTTGAAATTCCGTTGTTGAATCAGTTTTTAATTCAAGCGGGGGTAGGTTTAATAAATGTGGAGAGCCGAAATTCATTAGAAGATTATTTCTTACAACTCACTTCAAATTCAAATTAATGAAGTCCATTATATCCTTTGAGCTGTATAAAATTTTTAGACGTCCCAGAACCTATATTGCTTTTGGTGCGATTGCCGCATTGATACTTGTCATTCAATTTGGATTAAAAGTTGACGGGCAGTCTTATGCTGCTTTTTTAATGAAGGATATTAATGATACGTTAACGGTGGATGGCAATGTTTTGAATGGGTACTTAATTTGTTATATCCTGTTACAATTACTATTAGTGCATGTCCCTTTGTTAGTTGCCTTAATTGCTGCGGATATGATTTCGGGGGAAGCTAATTTAGGTACTTTAAGATTGTTATTTTCTACGCCATTTACTAGAACCCAATGGGTGTTGGGTAAATTTATTGCCGCTAGTATTTATACCATTGTATTGTTAATATGGCTGGCAATATTGGCTTTGTTTTTAAGTATGTGGGTATTTGGTACCGATGATTTGTTTTTAATGAAGTCTAACTATGTGGTATTGATAGAACAAAGCGATGTGTTATGGCGCTATGTAGGTGCATTTGTTTTTGCTAGCTTTTCTTTACTAACCGTTACAAGCTTAGGCTTTTTAATGTCTAGCATTGCTAATAACTCTATTGGTCCTATTGTGGGCACCATGAGCGCTATTGTATTCTTTACCATCTTAAGTACCCTTAATATTCCTCTTTTTTCCATGATCAAGCCTTACTTATTTACAACACATATGAATAATTGGAAAGAGTTTTTTGATATTCAGGTAAGTGATAACAATGAGGCCATTACAGGTTCTATTTTAAATGTAGCTAAAATAAAAACCTCTCTAATAGTACTGAGTACACATATTGTTTTATTTGTGGGCACTGCTGTTTATATTACTAAGAAGAAGGATATTTTAAGCTAATTAAAGGAGATATAATTATTTGAAACCTACTAAGATAAATTTATGATCAAGAAATTGTTTACCATTTTTGCTTTATTGTTTTATAGCTTTTCAAGCTTTGCTCAAGCAGATCCATTGATTGAAAAAGTAAGTAAAAAATTAGCCTTAGTGAATGATTATGTGGGGGAGGGTGTGATGAAGACCGATGTATCTTTTATTAAAGCCTCTTTGGGTAAAGTAAAAGTGTATTTTAAAAAGCCTAATTTATTAAAAGTAAAAAAGGATGGAGGTATTTCCTTATTGCCAAAGGGGGGTGTTTCACTCACTATTAACACCTTATTAAATACAAAACAATATTCAACTATTTCGGCTGGAACACAGGTGCTTAACGGTAAAACCTTAACTGTTTTAAAGTTAATTCCCACCGATGAAAATTTAGATTGGGTGATTGCCACTTTATGGATAGATCCAGTAGAGGCCTTGGTGTACAAAACAGCGACTACCACAAAGGAAAATGGCAGTTATGAAATTACGATGCAATATGGAGCCTATGCTAATTATGGGTTGGCCAGTAAAATTATTTTTAGCTTTAATACCAAAGACTATAAATTACCCAACGGTATTACTTTAGAGTTTGGGGACGATGATGCCGCTGCAAAACAAAAGGCGCTCAAAAATAAAAAAGGAACAGTGGAAATTACTTTCAATAATTATGTTATAAATAAAGGTGTTTCCAATTCAATGTTTTAATATTGTATGGTATGCGTATTATCTTCTTAAGCATTTTATTTAAATTATTTAGTTTCGGCCTAATGGCTCAGTCTGGCAATGCGAATCAGCCGCTCATAGATGCGGTTGCTCAATTTAATTCAGGAAATGATCCAAAGACGCTTGTGGCCACTTTTGAAAAATTAGTCCCCACCACTTCGGGTTCAAATGCTTGGATTCCATCCTATTACCTTGCACTTTTAAATGCTAGCTTAAGTATTAAAAATAAGAATTTAGCAGACCCCTATGCAGACAAAGCTATCTACTGGGCCAATTTGTCTATCGCCGCTAATCCCAATGATGAAAATTATTGTGCATTATCTATGGCTAGAATCTCGAAGATGGCAGTGAATCCTTTTTTACGATGGGTGACTTATGAAAAAAGTATTTATGCTGCTTTAAAGGTTGCAAAAAATGCTAATCCATTAAACCCACGTATTTATATTTTAGAAGGAAGCTTAACATTAAATCTGCCTTCTTTATTTGGGGGAGGTTGTGATAAAGCAAAACCAATGCTATCTAAGGCCCGAGAATTGTTGGATAAGCAAAATCCCCAAATTCTTTTACCTACCTGGGGTAAACAAAGGTTAGAAGAATTTAAACGGGGGTGTTCTTTTTAATATCGAGACTCTTCTAATGTTTCGTCCTTAGCATTTGCAAACATACGCGCGCTAATTTTCTTTAATGGATTTAAACGCATATCTCGGTAGCCTTGACGCGCATGAATAATTCTCACGCATTCAAATATACTTGCCGTAAAGGAGGCCGCATCCGCTTTATTTTTACCTGCAATGTCAAAAGCAGTTCCATGATCGGGACTGGTTCTTACTATTGGCAAACCTGCTGTGAAATTTACACCTTCTCCAAAAGCCAATGACTTAAATGGAATTAATCCCTGGTCATGGTACATGGCTAATACACCGTCAAATTTTTCATGGGCACCCCTTGCAAAAAATGCATCTGCTGAATAAGGTCCATATACCAATATTTGATTTTTGCTTTCCTTCACTGCGGGACGAATAATTTCAATTTCTTCTTTACCAATGAGTCCTTCATCTCCGGCATGTGGGTTTAAGGCAAGTACTGCAATGCGAGGCTTATCAATACCAAAATCCTTTTGTAAACTATTATTTAAAATTTGTAGCTTTTGTTTAATCTTATCTTTGGTAATATGCTTTGCGATATCCTGTACCGTAACATGTTCGGTAACCAAGGCCATTCTTAAATTTTCGGCTACCAATAACATAAGGTTTTCGGTATTCCCAAATGCATGTTGTAAATAAGGCGTGTGGCCACTGAAATTAAATTCAGGGGACTGAATATTCTTCTTGTGAATGGGTGCGGTTACCAATCCGTCAATTTTTTTATCTTTTAAGGCGGCAACTGCTTGTTGTAAAGAGATGAATGCATATTTCCCACCCTCATCCGTTAATTCTCCAGGGGTAATATTTACTTCTTCCTCCCAGCAATGAATTAGATTCACTTGTTTGGGATTGATTTTTGATAAGTCGGGAATGGATGAATAATTTAAAGCAAACTCCGGGCTTAATTTTTTATAAAAATTCAAGCTTTTATTGCTTGCAAATATAACAGGTATCATAAAGTCCAATAAGCGGCCATCCGACAAAGATTTAATGATTAATTCTATGCCAACACCATTTAAATCGCCACAGCTAAAGCCGATAATTGGTTTTTTGATTTCCTGACTCATATCCATTTTATTAGGCTGTAAAAGTACGCACAAAAACCTAACTTTGCTTCATGCAATACACGCTAAAAAAGTCCCTTGGACAGCACTTTTTAACTGACAAGACCGTTTGTGAAAGAATACAAGGGGTATTGCTGCAAAATCCTATTGAAAGACTGGTGGAAGTGGGTCCAGGCGCGGGTGCCTTAACCGAATACATTTTAAATATACCTACCCAGTCATTTAAGGCCATTGAGTTGGATACCGAGAAGGTGAATTATTTATTGTATACTTTTCCTGAATTACAGGGGAAGTTAATTAATGAAGATTTTCTGGAAACCCAAATTCCTTTTGAGGAGTCTTTTACCTTAGTAGGTAATTTTCCTTATAATATTTCTACACAAATTGTTTTTAAAGTATTGGATTGGAAAGCGCAAGTACCTATGATGGTAGGTATGTTTCAAAAAGAAGTAGGAGAAAGAATTGCGGCGAAGCCTCACTCTAAATCCTATGGTATTTTAAGTGTATTGGCTCAGGCCTTTTATGACGTCACTTATTTATTTGATGTACCACCAAGTGCTTTTAATCCGCCCCCTAAAGTGGATAGTGGTGTACTTATGTTTAAGCGAAAGGAAAACTTTCCAGCCATGGCATCAGAGAAAAGTTTTTATCATATTGTGAAAATGGCTTTTGGACAAAGACGAAAAATGCTACGCAATCCATTAAAGCCTTACTTTACTACGGCTCAATTGGAAGATCCTCTTTTTACCAAGCGCGCTGAAAACCTTACTTACGAAGATTATGCGGCCCTTACTTTTAAAATGCACAACGAAAAATAGTATGGCATCTATTGTATTAATAACGGCACCGGTACATCCATTTTTAGTGGATACCTTACGCGCTAAAGGGTTTGAAGTGGTGCATGCGCCTGCAATAAGTTACGAGGCATTGTCTGATATGGTTGTGAATGCCACTGGATTAATTGTCACTACGCGTTTAAAAATAGACAAATCGATTTTAGAAAAAGCGGCTCATTTAAAATGGATTGGAAGGCTTGGTAGTGGAATGGAATTAATTGATGAGGAATATGCCATTTCGAAAGGAATAAAATGTGTAAGTAGTCCAGAAGGAAATTGCACCACAGTTGGAGAGCATACCCTTGGATTGGTTTTGAGCTTGATGAATAAAATTCATAGTAGTTATGGAGAAATAAAAAATGGCCAATGGATAAGGGATGCGAATAGAGCGGATGAGTTAAATGGGAAAACAGTGGGCATTATTGGATTGGGAAATACAGGAACTGCTTTTGCTAAATTATTGAAAGGGTTTGACGTGAAAATATTAGCCCATGATATTTATAAAAAGGGCTTTGAAACCGATCAAATAAAAGCAGCTAGTTTGGAGCAAATTCAGCAAGAAGCGCATATCATTAGCCTTCATTTGCCCTTGACAGCGCTTACCCTTCATTATGCCAATGAGACTTTTTTTGGGGCCTGTAAACAGCAGCCTTACTTTATTAGTACTTGCCGAGGTTCGGTTACGGAGACGGGGGCGGTTTTAAAAGCCCTTCAAAATCAATGGGTTAGAGGGGTGGGCCTGGATGTGCTGGAAAATGAGCAATTGGCTAATTATAGTCCTTCCGAAAAGCAGCAATTGGAAGCCATATTAGCCTTCTCCAATGCAATTATTACCCCTCATATAGCGGGTTATAGCCATGAAGCCTATTATAAAATGGCCAGGATCGTATTGGAAAAATTGGCCATCATTTAAGTCTTCTTCATTCAATTTTACTTTAATATCATTCGAATATAATATCTTTGTTTACTGCAACGCTACATATCCTATGTGGCGTTGTATTTTTTTTATCTAAAACGAAGGATATGAGCGAGACTAATGTATATGTAACACAGGACACTTTTGATAAGATGCGTGAAGAACTACAAAAATTAAAATCAGTAGATCGTCCAGCAGCTTCAAGAGCTATTGGGGAAGCAAGAGAAAAAGGGGATTTGAAAGAAAATGCCGAGTATGACGCTGCGAAAGAAGCGCAGGGAATGTTGGAGTCAAAAATCAAACAATTGGAAGTGGCTATTTCCAATGCTAAAATTGTAGATACCAAAACGATTGACACCAGTAAAGTGACTATTTTAACAAAGGTGACCATTACCAATGAGGCGAATAAAAAAACGGTTACTTATCAATTGGTAGGGGAAAAAGAAGCCGATTTAAAAGCGGGAAAAATTTCAGCCTCATCTCCAATTGGTAAAGGATTAATTGGAAAAAAAATAGGGGAGATTGCCGAAGTGCAAACACCCAATGGCACTATGAAATTTAAAGTGAATAATATCACCATTTAATAATTAATAGTGACCATCTTTTCAAAAATCATTAACGGGGAGATTCCTTCATACAAAATTGCAGCGTCTGAAAAGTTTTATGCTTTTTTAGACATTTTTCCTTTGCAAAAAGGCCACACTTTAATTGTCCCAAAAGTAGAAGTGGATAAAATATTTGAAGTGCCGGATGCTTATCTAAATGAGTTAATGCAATTTGCAAAGCCAATTGCGAAAGCAATAGAGGCAAGTTTCCCATGCAATAGAGTAAGTATGGTCACGGTAGGGTTAGAAGTGCCACATGCACACGTTCACCTAATACCTATTAATGCAGCGGATGATATTAACTTTGCCAATCCCAAACTCCAATTGACCACGGAGGAGTTCAAAGAAATCCAGAAGTTGATCGTAAGTAAATTGTAGCTAGTTAAAGTTTATGAATGCGATAACTATTTAACCTTAAGCCTTCCTGGATTTTTTGCGAGGAAGGCCTCCCATCCATTAGATTTCTTAGCCATCTTTGAACCTTTCCCGGTTTTCGCAACTGTCGGAAGTACTGGACCACTCATTTGATACCAATGACATAATGCCACGCCCAAGGCATCGGTGGCATCAAAATATTTTGGTTGCTTTTTAATTACTAAAATTTGTTCCAACATTTTCCAAACCATATCCTTATGGGCATTTCCGTTGCCTGTGATAGATTGTTTTACTTTTTTAGGTGCATATTCCGTAACGGGTAATTGATAATGCATGGCAGCAGCAATGGCAACCCCTTGTGCACGACCTAATTTAAGCATACTCTGTACATTCTTTCCAAAAAAAGGTGCTTCAATGGCAAAATCGGTTGGTTTATGTTCTTTGATGAGCGCAATGATTTTAGCATGTATCAATTGTAGTCTAGCATAAATATCTTTCTCATGGGTTAATTTAAGTACATCCATTTCTATTAAGCTGGGCTTGCTTCCGCCTTTTAAAATAGCAAAGCCTAAGATCTGTGTGCCGGGGTCAATACCTAATATAATGGGTTGTTTACTCATTGGAATAAAGTTACAGATATCAACCCAAATTACGAACTTTGACAGTATGTTAAAAAGTCCCGTTTACAAAGTTTCGTCCATTGTAAAAAACAGTGTGGGCTTGCTCTTATTCTTAATATGTAGTATTGCAATTTATAACAAAGTATTGGCGAATGAGGATTGGAATAACCTTCAGCAGGTGTTTGCTTCACAGTTGAGCGCTATCCATATTTGGGAATGGCTTGTTTTATTTTTTTTGATGTTTGCAAATTTGTTGGCAGAATCTATCAAGTGGAAACTGGTTGTAGCTACCAATAACCCAATAGGAATACTAGCCGCATTAAAAAGTGTATTTGTTGGTCAAGCATTTGCTTTTTTCACTCCTAATCGAATTGGAGAATACGCCGGAAGAACCTTGTTTTTATCATCCGGAAATAAACTAATGGGACTTGCACAAATGGCTTGGACCTCCTATGCACAGCTATTAATCACCATTTGCATTGGTAGTGTTGCTTTATTTATAAATATATCCCATTACCCTTGGATGCACAGTATTTCAATGATAGGCGTACAATTGTTAAGCCCTTTGGTTGCCCTATTTGCACTTATTTTTTATTTGTATCAAAGAACTTGGAAAGGCTGGTTGCGAATTTTTAATGTAATACAAATAAGCAATCCTATTAAATTTCAATTATTAGGTTGGTCTTTGCTCAGGTATTTTATTTTCATTGGGCAGTATTTTTGGGTAGCCTATTTATTTAAAATGGAAGTTCCTTTTACAACCATTTTTCTCTCCTTGTCAATTTTATTTTTACTATTAAGCATTATGCCTACTATTAGTATTACAGAGCTGGTGATAAGGGGGCAGCTGCTCATTATGATTTTAGCTCCATTTTATACTCATAAAATAACCATCGTTTCGTTGTCATCTATTATATGGACTGTTAATTTTTTAATTCCTTCTATTATTGGTACTATTTTATTACTAGGTTACCGAATAAAAAAATAACTTTATTCTCAAATACTTCGCCCTATGCATGCTTTATTTGTATACTTTCTTTTACCTTTTATACATTTGTTGTCTCCAAGTGATACGGCCTTATGTAATCAAACCAACACCTCTTTTAATGCAGGCGAAAAAATACGTTATACAATTTATTATAATGTCATTGGTATGTATGTAAATGCAGGAAATGCAGAATTTGCAACACAGTCTAGTGTGTATAATGGGGTAAGTACCTATACTTTAACGGCAACAGGAAATTCTAATAGCAGGTATGATTGGATTTTTAAAGTAAGGGATAAGTATGAGAGTGTTGTTGATAGTAAAACCTTATTGCCCTATCAGTTTGTAAGACAAATTAATGAAGGTAGTTTTCATCAAAAAGAATCTATAAGTTTTAATCAACAAACTAAAACGGTTACTACTTCCACTGCACCAGGCGTTTTTGTTACAGGTGATTGTACTTATGATGTAATTAGTGCGATTTATGCAGCACGAAATATTAATTTTGCTAGTTCAAAGATCAATGACAAAATTAACCTCAATTTTTTTTTAGATAAGTCCTTGTATCCATCTTATTTCAAATATCTGGGAAGATATCAAATGACCACTCAATACGGCAAGTTCAACGTCATTAAACTAGCGCCTTTATTGGTAAAGGGGACCGTATTTAACGGAGGCGAAAAAATGGTGGTTTGGGTAACGGATGATGCCAACCATATTCCAGTAAGGATTGAAACGCCTTTGGTAGTGGGTAGTATAAAGGTAGACATGGTCAGCTTTGAAAATTTACGCTATCCATTGAGTTCATTAATTGAAAAGTCAAAATAGAATTAAATCCATTCGCTTAATAAGAAGGTTTCATTGGCTCTAATGCCTTTTTCTGTTTCATGTACCGTACAGCATTCGTGAACAGCGTCGTGTTCAAAAAACAATGTGTAATTATTTTTAATCGCATCCCTTAGGAATAATTCTTTTTCATTCAGTGTTACCAAAGGTTGCATATCATAACCCATCACATAGGCTAGTGGTATATGCCCCACACTAGGTAAAAGATCGGCCATATATACCAGTGTCTTATTTTTATAATTTATTTTAGGAAGCATCATACTTTGCGTATGACCATTTACTAAAATGCAGGTTATATTGTCGCTAAAATGTATTTCTTGCAACTCCTTTCCTTGGAAATTAGGGACTTCGATTAATTTTAGTTGTCCCGATTCCATAAGGGGTTGAATATTCTCTTTTAAAAAGGAAGCTTTTTCTCTTTTATTAGGGTTTATTGCTAATTCCCATTGTGGTTCACTCACCCAATAAGTAGCTTTGGGGAAGACCGTTTTTAATTCGCCTCCTTGCATTTCAATGGCGCCACCAACATGATCAAAATGAAGATGCGTAAGGAGTACATCGGTAATGTCATTTACCTGTAAATTTATTTTTTGTAACGCATCTGCGAGTGATACGCTATTGCTGGGTTGGTAATGACTAAAGAATTTTGTATCCTGTTTATTACCCATGCCGGTATCTATCAATATTTTTTTATCTCCATCAATAATAAGTAAGCAGCGTAAAGACCAAGTGCATAAATTATTTTCGTCTGCAGGATTTAATTTATTCCAAATAGATTTTGGAACCACACCAAACATTGCCCCTCCATCCAATTTAAAATGACCGGTCTCAATACTATACAGTTGCATACTTATTCAATTTAGAAGTTCTGTATAACAATATAAAACCGATAATAAAAAATATGCCCAATGCTAAAACAGAATTTCTCTGAGAGCCTGTTATTTCATTAATGGTACCAAAACTAAACATGCCAATTACAATGGCAATTTTTTCAGTCACATCAAAGAAACTAAAATAGCTAGTGGTATCATGGGTTACTGGCATTAATTTGGAATAAGTACTACGGCTAACGGATTGTATGCCCCCCATTACAAATCCCACAATAATAGCTAAAGCGTAAAATAATTCTATATTATTTCTAGGCAAATAATAACCCATTACACATCCTCCAATCCAAATGAGTACGGCAAACATAAGGGTATTAAAGCTGCCCCATTTGCTTGCCATTTTAGCCATTAAAATTGCCCCAGGTATGGCTACAATTTGAATGATTAATATGGCTAAAATTAAATTTGTAGTAGGTATGTTTAATTCGCTCTTTCCATACAAAGTGGCAGCCAGCATAACAGTTTGAACGCCCATATTATAAAAGAAAAAAGAAACTAAAAATCTTTTTAAGGTAGGTAGCGTCTTCAGCTCCAACCAAACTTTGTGTAATTCCTTATAACCTTGCGTAATGAGGCTTTTATTATGCGCCCCTTTTACACCATGTCCATTAGGCAATCGGCCAATAGACATCCATCCAAATCCTATCCACCAAATCCCTACCAATAAAAATGAAATCTGGGAAGCTTTACCTATCGTGATGCCAAAAAGTTCCGGCTTTAATACAAATACAAAACAAATTAGTTGTAATAATACGGAACCTATATATCCCATCATAAATCCTTTCGCACTTATCCGGTCCCTGTCCTCGGGTGCTGCAATTTCAGGCAGATAGGAATTGTAAAAAACCAAACTACTCCAAAAACCAATACAGGCGAAGATCACAGAAATTAAGCCTCCTATAATATGGTCTTTGTCAAAAAAATAAAGTGACGCACAGGACAGCGATCCCATGGTACAAAAAAACTGAAGGAATTTTTTTTTGTTGCCTCTGTAATCTGCAATGGAAGATAAAATGGGGGACAGTATTGCTACAATTACAAACGCAATACCTAATACATAATTATACAATGCAGTATTTGAAAATTCAAAATTCCCAATTTTTACTTTATCAATAAGGGTACTATCATTACCATCCCCCGTCATGACTTCATAATAAGCAGGAAATATGGTAGAGGTGATTACTAAATTGTAAACACTGTTGGACCAATCGTACATGGCCCAGCCGTTAATTACTTTTTTAGGGGCTGTCTGCATTTCGTTTATTTGTGTTCTTAAATATACAAATAAAACAGAAAGTGGCTATATTAAATTAGTGTATAAGCAAGCCATAATGGCAAGGCCCAATATGATTCGGTACCAACCAAAAAGGGCAAACCCCTTTTTTTGAATAAAACCTATAAAAAATTTAACACTGATAAGGGCTACTAAGAAAGCAACAACCCCGCCAATGAGTAAAGTATATAAGTTATTGGTGGTGAAAATTTCGGGACTTTCTTGGTATACATCTAATGTACTTTTTGCAGAAGCAGCCAACATGGTGGGCACTGCTAAAAAGAACGAAAATTCAGCAGCAGTTTTCTTTGTTAATTTTTGACTCATGCCTCCTATAATGGTTGCTGCACTGCGGCTTAATCCCGGGAATAAAATAGACAATACCTGAAAGCATCCAACAATAAATGATTGCTTATAACTCATTTCCTGGGACTGCGTTTCATCTACTTTAAATAGTTTGTCAATAAATAATAATACAATGCCTCCTGCAACCATGACCGTTGCAATGACCCATAAATTTCCTAAAGCAGCATCGATATGTTTTTTTAATAAAGCGCCAAAAATAAGGGCAGGGATCACAGCGACCATTAACTTTAAGTAGAAGCTATATTGTTTAAAGTTGAAAAACCTTTTATAGTATACAAATACCACCGATGCAATAGCGGCCAGTTGTATTACAATTTCAAATAAATCTACAAATGGGCTGGGGCTAATTCCTAAAAAAGGGTTTGCAAATTTCATATGGGCGGTACTTGAAATAGGCAAGAATTCGGTGATCCCTTCAATAATAGCAATAAGGATGGATTGAAAAATAGTCATTCGCAATGGGCATTATTAAAAAAGCGATGATTGTTCATCGCTTTTTTATAAGTTAGTTAGGTTATGATTTTTTAAAAATCGCATAAATCTCTACAATAAAGCCTGCGATTATTAAAATAGGAGCAATGGTAATGCGTCTGAAACTGTATACTTCATTGGCGTTAAACACATTTGGATCTGCACTTTTACCACCAGACATGACAACCATGCCAATGATAATTAAGGCGGCTCCCACCATCATCCAGATATAATTAGATTTCCCAAAAAAGGCTAATGATTTATTGTTATGCTCACTCATATTGTACTTGTTTTATAAAGTTAAATTAAGGGTAATTAATGATTAATACAAATCGTCTAGTTTCATTTTTAAATATTTTAACACGCTTCTGTAGGTGCTAAATATGGAAATACCTACGCCAATAATTATTAATCCGCCAAACAAAAATATACTCGTTTTAACTCCTTGTAAGGCTTTTATTTGCGGAAATTGTGTGCCTGCCCATTGGATTAATCCAAATAGTAAAAAAATGGCGATAAAGGCGCTAATTAATCCGTTTAGTAATGCTCTTACCAATAAAGGTTTTGCAATAAAATTACGCGTTGCACCCACCATTTGCATGGTTTTAATTAAGAATCGATTGCTAAACATAGCCAATCGAATAGTATTGTCAATGCTTATAATAACAATCACGCAAAGTACAATAGATAATACTAAAAAGATAAGCCCCATTTTAGTAGCACGCTCATTTAAACTGGTTACTAAACTTTTTGGGAATTGAATCTCACTAATATCATTTTTAAATTGAGTATTGATAACAGCACTTATTTTATTAAGACTATCTATATGAATATATTTTGCTTTTGCGAAAAAGTCAATGCTTTCAGGCAAAGGGTTTACGTCTAATATTTTAGCCCAATCTTCATTATTTTCTTTGTTCCAAATAGCCTTTGCTTTTTCTTTATCAATGTATTCTACATTTTTAGCATAAGGTTTGCTAGCGATAAATTTTTGGATATTGGCAATGGTATTTTTGTCGGTAGTTTTTAGGTATACGCTGATTCTAATATCTTCCTTAAAATTATCGCTAATGGTGTGTAAATTCAAAAACAGCCACCCCATGATACCCATAATAAACAAAACAATGGCTACTCCAATAATACTATAAATGTAGTTGGGTTTACTTCGTTTTAAAGAGCCAGTTCCAATTCCTGCCATAGCGTTATTTTTTATTTGTTCGCATTGCAAATGTACGGTTTTGAACGCTAATGACTTACATTTGCATAGGCCGAATTATGCCTATTTTTTGCCAAAATTGTGGTAAAAAAGGGGAGGCATTTATGAAAACCGAATAATTATAGATTTTTTAAGCATAATCGAAGATGGAATATCAATTTAGTACGATCGAAAAAAAATGGCAGGATGCCTGGAAATCAAGGAAAGCCTATCAGGTACCTAACGAAAGTACTAAACCAAAATGTTATGTTTTGGACATGTTTCCTTATCCAAGTGGTGCGGGTTTGCATGTGGGTCACCCATTGGGATATATTGCTTCTGATATTTACAGTCGATATAAGCGTTTAAAAGGTTTTAATGTTTTGCATCCAATGGGCTATGATGCTTTTGGTTTGCCTGCGGAACAATATGCCATTGAGCATGGCGTTCACCCTGCAAAAAGTACCCATGGCAATATTGACAATTTTAGAAAGCAGTTAGACAATATTGGGTTTAGCTATGACTGGGATAGAGAAGTAAGAACCTGTGATGCGAGTTATTATAAATGGACCCAATGGATTTTTTTACAATTATTTAATAGCTACTATGATCGTGGGGCGGAAAAAGCAAAACCTATCAATGAATTAATTGCTGTTTTTGAAAAGGAAGGAAATGTAAATGTGTTTTGTCCTGGTGATGCAAAGATTAAATTTGATGCAGTTTCATGGAAAGGGTATACTGAAAAAGAACAACAGGCAATTTTAATGTTTTATCGTTTGGCATTTTGTGGTTATGGGGAAGTGAATTGGTGTGAGGCTTTGGGAACGGTATTGGCGAATGATGAAGTGATTAATGGATTTAGTGAGAGAGGAGGACATCCAGTTGAAAAGAAAAAATTAAGACAATGGTATTTGCGCATTACTGAATATGCGGACAGGTTATTGTCAGGTTTGGATACCATTCAGTTTAGTGATGCGATGAAGGAAATGCAATCCAATTGGATTGGTAAGAGTTATGGTGCCGAAATTGATTTTAAAGTAAACGAGCAGGAGCTTAGTTTAAGAGTTTATACAACGCGGCCGGACACGGTTTTTGGCGTAGACTTTATGGTAGTAGCTCCGGAACACACTTTAATTGAAAGTATTACGCCGGACACGCATAAAGGGGCCGTAGCAGAATATATTACTTATGTGAAAAGCAGAAGTGAGCGAGAGCGTATAGCGGAGAAAAAAATAACGGGATGTTTTACGGGAGCTTATGTGGTGAATCCGTTTAATCAAAAGTTAATTCCTATTTGGATTTCGGAATATGTATTGGCTGGATATGGAACCGGTGCAATTATGGCCGTGCCTTGTGGAGATGATCGTGACTTTAAATTTGCGCAACATTTTAATATTCCTATTACCAATATTATTGGAGATGCTTTTGATGGTCAGGAAGCCAATCCTACCAAAGAAGCGAAGCTTTCTAATAGCGATTTTTTAAATGGAGTGGTTCAAAAAGATGCCATCGCTATTGTGCATGATAAAATGGAGGCAATGGGTATTGGCATGCGTAAAGTAAATTACAGAATGCGTGACGCCGCCTTTAGTAGACAAAGATACTGGGGGGAGCCTTTTCCAATTAAATGGATAAATGGAATAGCCTATCCTTTATCAGAAAATGAATTACCCTTATTATTACCGGATGTAGATAATTATGGACCAGGTCCAGAGGGAGAGGGTCCGCTAGCTAATATTGAATCCTGGAAAGCTGAACATTATGAGACCAATACCATGCCGGGTTATGCAGGAAGTAGCTGGTATTTTTTACGTTATATGGATCCTGGGAATACCACAGCATTTTGCAGTCGCAAAGCGAGTGATTATTGGGGACAGGTGGATTTATATATAGGTGGAACAGAACATGCGGTAGGACATTTATTATATAGCCGTATGTGGACGAAAGCATTATATGACCTTGGCCATATTGGTTTTGACGAGCCCTTTAAAAAGTTATTAAATCAGGGGATGATTCAAGGAAGTTCCCGTTTTGTATATCGTAAAAGAGGTACCTCTATATTTGTCTCAGCTGGATTATCAAGTGCGCATGAAGTAGACCAATTACATGTAGATGTAAATATGGTAGACGGCGTAGAGCTGGACACAGCAGCATTTAAAAAATGGAAACCTGACTATTCCAATGCAACATTTATTTTAGAAGACGGCAAGTTTATATGTAGTGTGGAAGTGGAAAAAATGTCTAAGTCAAAATTCAATACCGTAAATCCAGACGACTTGGTTCAAAAATATGGTGCAGATACCTTTAGAATGTATGAAATGTTCTTAGGCCCAGTGGAGCAAAGTAAACCATGGGATACCAAAGGAATTGAGGGAGTACATCGTTTTATTAAAAAGTTTTGGAGATTGTTTTTTGATGAGCTGAAAGGAAAGGTATGGGTAGACGAAGCGCCTACTGCCGAAGAATTAAAAATCTTACACAAGACGATTAAGAAAATCGAAGAAGATACAGAGCGCTATAGTTTCAATACTGCCATTAGTACCTTTATGATATGTATTAATGAATTGTATGATGCAGGCTGTCATAAGAAAGCGATATTAGAGCAAGTACTTATTTTAATTACACCTTATGCGCCTCACTTTGCCGAGGAATTGTGGAGCGCATTAGGGAATACCGGTTTAATTGTGGATGCATCTTATCCGATATTTGATGCACAGTATGTTTTAGAAACGGCTAAGGAGTATCCGGTGAGCATCAATGGGAAGGTAAGAGCTAATATTTCTATTGCTTTGGATGCAACTGAGGACCAGGTGCGAACAATTGTATTGGCCAATGCAGCCGTTCAAAAGTGGGTGGAAGACAAGCCAGTGAAAAAATTAATTTTCGTAAAAGGCAGAATGATTAACATTGTTATCTAGACATAAAACGTTTTAAAATTTATATATCCTAACCATTTAACTTAATTATCAAAAAACTCATATGAAAAAATCAATTGTTTTATTTGTAAGTCTTAGTGTTATCGCATTTACCGCTATGGCTCAAATGCAGGGTTCCAATTTACCTCGTTTTGTACGTTGGGTAGACAATAACCAAATGGTAGTAAATACAAAACTAAACGGTGAAAAGACAGCAAAAGATTATTTATATAATATAACAACCAAGCAATATACCACTGCACCTTCAGTAGTCGCTAGTATAGCGAAGTCCGTATTGGTTAAAAATGCCAATGTTTATGTTAAAGAAAATGGCGTTGAAACACAATTGACTTTTGATGCAGTAGAGGAAAAAAATCCTACCCTTTCTCCTGATGGAAATTTTGTAGGCTATACAAAGAATAATAATTTATATACGGTAAGCATTGCCGATAAAAAAGAAACTGCTATCACCAATGAGAATACCAAAGGAATATTAAATGGTTTTGCGAGTTGGGTATATTTTGAAGAAATTTTTGGTCGTCCAACACAGTATCGTGCATTTTGGTGGAGTCCAGATAGTAAGTATATTTCTTTTATGCGTTTTGATGAACGCAAAGTGCCTATGTTCCCAATTTACAACAGTGAAGGTCTACATGGTTTTGTTGAAGAGACAAGATATCCTAAAGTAGGTGACGAGAATCCAACCGTAAAAATTGGTTGGGCAGCACCAACGGGTGGACAAATTACCTGGGCTGACTTCAATGAGCAAGACGATCAATATTTTGGATGGCCTATTTGGAATCCAAACAATAATAGTATGTGGTTGTCTTGGATGGACCGTGGTCAAAATAATTTAAAAATTTACGCGTTGGATATGTCGAGTGGTACTAAGAAAGAAGTGTACAAAGAATATCAAAAAACTTGGATTGATTTAGAAGATCGTGTAAGTGGAAGAATTAACTTTTTGGCAAATAACAAAGGCTACATTGCGCAGTCCGATGCAACAGGATGGAATCAGTTGTATTTGTATGACATGAATGGTCAATTAATAAACCCAATCACTAATGGAAAATATACAGTTACGGGTATTAAATTAATTGATGAAAAGACAAAGACTATTTATTTTACCGCGCGTGGCATAGAGAATACGGCTAGAATTGATTTTTACACTATAGGATTTGATGGTAATAATTTAAAAAGGTTGTCAACGGGCAATTTTAACTATAGTCAGGTTTATTTAGCGCCAGATGCAAAAAACTTTGTGGGTGTATATAGCAATGTGACAACTCCCACTGCATTTTCTTTAATTGAGATTGCTAAAAAAGGAGCGCCAAAAGTAGAAACTTTGGCGACTGCAGTTGACAGTAGTTTTAATGCTGCTTCTTATGCAAAAACTGAACTCATTCGTATTAAAAGTGCCGATGGTTTGTATGAATTACCTGCTTTGGTAACCTGGCCTAAGAATATGGATCCGAATAAAAAGTATCCTTTATTAGTTAGTATTTATGGTGGCCCTAATGCAGGCACTGTGATGGATTCATGGAGTAATCCAGCTGCTAAAGAAAACTGGGCTAAAGAAGGGTTAATCCAAGTGGCATTTGATCATAGAGCGAGTGGTCATTTTGGAAAAGAGGGCGTGAATTATATGTATCGTAATTTAGGTTACTGGGAAATGCAGGATTATATGACTATGGCCAAATGGTTTATTGCCAACGGAAATGCAGACCCTAAAAAAATTGCTATGACTGGATTTAGTTATGGAGGTTATATGAGCTGTTATGCATTAACCTATGGTGCAGATGTATTTACACATGCGTTGGCAGGAGGAAGTGTAACTGCATGGGAATTATATGACTCTCATTACACTGAAAGATTTATGGATACTCAAAAAGAAAATCCGGATGGTTATAAATCTAGTAACGTAATGACCCATGTAAAAAACTTTAAAGGAGTATTACAATTAGTGCATGGAACGATGGATGACAATGTGCATATGCAAAATTCAATTCAATTGCTAAGTTCATTACAGGACAATGGCAAGGAAGTTGAATTCATGCTGTATCCTGGTGGAAGACATGGATGGGGTGGTGCAAAAGGAAAGCATTTCGCGGACTTAAAGAATAAATTTATTTACAACCATTTATTAGATAAGTCATATACACCCGCTAAATAATCCTACTTTTATTTAATAAGTACAAATTTATAAATGTCCAACCCAAATTTAGATACTACGAATCAAGATTTAAATCCACAGGAACGTGAATTTGAGAATAGTATTCGCCCCGCCGACATGGACGCGTTCACTGGTCAACCACAGTTGATTGAGAATATTAGCATTTTTATTAAGGCAGCTAAATTAAGAGGGGAGGCTTTAGACCATATATTATTTCATGGCCCTCCAGGTTTAGGTAAAACCACGCTTAGTAGAATTGTAGCCAATGAAATGGGTGTACAAATTAAAGAAACCTCGGGTCCAGTGATAGAAAAGCCCAGTGATTTGGCTGGGTTATTAACAAGCTTAGAACCCAATGATGTATTGTTTATAGATGAGATACACCGGTTGAGTACCGTCGTAGAAGAGTATTTATATGCGGCCATGGAAGATTATAAAATTGATATTATGATTGATAGCGGTGCCAATGCTAGAAGCATACAAATTAATTTAAATCCTTTCACACTTGTAGGCGCTACCACAAGAAGTGGTTTATTAACGGCCCCTTTGTTATCTCGTTTTGGGATCAAGGCTCGTTTGGAATATTATCCTGCCAGCGTCATTGAAAAAATTATTTTACGTAGTGCCGGCATTTTAAATGTAAATATTAATACAGAATCAGCAGGTGAAATATCAAGACGTAGCCGTGGCACTCCACGAATTGCCAATGGTTTATTAAGAAGGGTACGTGATTTTGCGCAGGTGCTGAATGATGGAATTGTAGATATCGGTATCACCAAGCATGCTTTAAAAGCATTGAATGTGGACGATCACGGATTGGATGAAATGGATAATCGCATTTTATTAGCCATTATTGAAAAATTCAAAGGCGGGCCTGTTGGTATTTCCACCATTGCTACCGCAGTTGGTGAGGAATCCGGCACCATTGAAGAAGTGTATGAACCTTTTTTAATACAGGAAGGTTTTTTACAGAGAACACCAAGGGGGCGCGAAGTGACACATAAAGCCTATACGCATTTAGGTAAATATAGAGGAGGAGGGAGTGCTGAAAATCCAGAATTATTTAGGTAGTTATATTTCTTGTACCTAGGAGTTATAGCGCATAAAAAAAACGCATCTTTTTAGGTGCGCTTTTTTTTATTATGATTTCTAAAAAATTGAATAGGCGACAATCTATTGTACAACTAATCTAAATCCATTGCCATGAATATTAACAATTTCAATTTGCGAATCTTCTCTTAAGAATTTTCTTAATTTTGCAATATAAACATCCATGCTGCGTCCATTAAAGTAAGTATCACTACCCCAGATTTTCTTCAATGCTTTTTCTCTTGTTAATACATCGTTTTTATGCTCTGACAACATCTTTAATAACTCGTTTTCCTTAGGGGATAAAATTTGAACACCAGCTCCGTGTTTTAATTCTCTCAATTTTGGATTAAAATGGTAGTTGCCTAAATCATATTCTTGATTATCGCTTACTTTATGATCCTCTTCGTTACGCTTAATGATTGCCTTAATTTTAAGCATCAACACTTCGCTATCAAATGGTTTTGTGATATAATCATCTGCACCTAGTTTGTAGCCATGAATAATATCTTCTTTAAGTGTTTTTGCACTCAAGAAAAATAAAGGCACATCTGGATCTATATCTCTAATATCTTCTGCTAATGTGAATCCATCCACATGCGGCATCATTACATCTAATAAGCATAAGTCAAATTTCTCTCTTTGAAATGCCGCTAGTCCTAAACGTCCATCGCGCTCTAAAGTAACATCGTACTCGTCTAGCTCTAAATAATTTTTCAAAACCAATCCTAAATTGCTATCGTCCTCACACAATAACACTTTGTATTTTTTCTTGTCTTCCATAGTTTATATTTTAATTGGTTGCTTTATGTAAAGAAACGATATTTAGTATTTTATATAAAAAAACCATTTCCAATGTTTTGTTAAATTTACCTAATCGTTCGTACTTATACAAATGTCGCAAATTCCACAGGGTTTTGCCTCTTTTTCGCCAAAGTATTTTGCAAGATAAACACTCCTGCAAATTGCGGTTTGCCCTTGTAAATAGCCAATAAATTGCTTAATTCTTTCGATAAATGCTTTTTTCATCAATTGATAATGGTCCAAATCTAGTTTCATATAAGAAGCGGCACTTCTATTCCATAGAAATTGCACCACCGGCTGATTTTGCTTCTGATCAAAACTAATCATGCCATGTAGTGACAACAACTGAAGCTTTTGAAGCACAAAAGGGATGTCCCTTTGTAAAAGATCGGCTAACAATATTTCATTGATAAAATGGGGACTATCTAATATACCACCATATGTGCGCAATAAGGTTTGCAATACGATTCCGGCCTCGGGTTGTGCAAGTTGAAAATTTTCTATACTCGCTCTGTCTCCTATTACTTGCACCATGGAAGGGGTAAAAGCCGATTCAGAAAAACGAATATGCCCTTCCTGTTGAATCCAGCTAAATGCATTACGTGCTATAATTTTGTCCCATTTAAAAACAGTACAAAAGTTTTCAAAGTCAAATGGAAATTGTTGTTTCTCTCCCATACCAACAGGAAGTTGCACAAAATTGGCTAAATCCTGAAATATCTTTTTAATAACGTCAATCGAAGGATATTTTTTTTCTTGTAATTCTATCCAGTAGTCCCAATCGTTTTGTTGGTATAATAAAGTAGCTTCTGCATATTCACCGTCTCTTCCAGCACGCCCTGCTTCTTGATAATATTGTTCTACACTTCCGGGTATGTCATAATGTACCACAGCGCGAACATTTCCTTTATGAATACCCATTCCAAAAGCACTGGTGCATACTACAATTGGGGTAATATCCTGCATCCAATTTGTTTGTACCATTTTGCGCGCCTCAATGGGCATGCCTGCATGGTATTCCCCCGCTTTGTAACCATAGTTATTGAGCAATTGCGTGAGTTGTGTAACATTATTTCTGGTATTGCAATAAATTATGGCATTGCCAGTTAACGCGTTTAAAATATTTCTTAATGAATGAATTTTTACCGAAACTTTTTGTACGCTATATTTTAGATTGGGCCTTAAGAAGCTATCGGTAATAATATTGGCCTGTTTAAATGCCAGTTGTTTCATGATATCTTCCTGTACTGTTGGAATAGCGGAAGCAGTCATGGCTAAAATGGGAATATTGGGGAAACGTTCTTTAAGAATATTAAGTTTGCGGTAGGAAGGTCTAAAGTCATAGCCCCATTGTGAAATACAATGTGCTTCGTCAATGGCAAATAAGGTAAACTTAATTTGCGTGAGTGTATCCTGGAAATTTTTTTGTGCTAGTTTTTCTGGTGAGCAATAAATAAATTTATATTTTCCACGGATAGCTGCTTTCATAATTTCTTCCTGCGCTTCCTCGCTTAATTGTCCTCCTAAAGCAATGGCAGGTATATTTTTAGATTGCAAGTCCTTAACCTGATCCTGCATGAGTGCAATGAGCGGACTAATCACCAAACAAATACCATTTTCAAATATAGTGGGAACTTGAAAGCATAAAGATTTTCCTGCACCCGTGGGTAATAAAGTAAGGGTATCTTTTTTTTCAAGCACACTATTTATCACAGCGAGTTGCTGTGGCCTGAATTGCTCATAACCCCAATAGGTTGTTAATATGGACTGTACGGATTTCAAAAAATAATTACACTAGCTTTTTCTTAAATAATCTCAACGAATTTAACGCTAATACCACATCACTTAATCCCATAATTAAGGCGCCATAGGTTGGTCCCCAAGTGCCTAAAAATCCTAAGGCTGCCACAGGAATTGCGACTATATTGTAAGAGAAAGCCCATCCTAGGTTTTCTTTAATGGTTTCATAGGTGCGACGGCCCAATCCCAATGACATGGGTAGATTTTTTAATCCCTGATTCATTAAAATAACCTGTGCACTTTGAATGGCTATATGGGAAGCATTGCTTAAGGAAATACCAATAGTTGCCTTGGCCAATGCAGGGGCATCATTTATGCCATCACCCACCATGGCTGTTGGGGCAATCGCAGTAAGTTCGTCTAGTTTATTTAGTTTATCTGCTGGGCTTTGTTCGCTAATAATTTCTTGAATGCCCAACGCTTTACCCACCGCTTCGCATTTTTCTTTTCTATCACCACTTAATAATATAGTATGAATGCCTTGCTTGTGTAAAGTTTCAATTACCTCTTTGGCTTCTGGTCTTATTTGATCGGTGACGTCTACCCATCCAATGAGTACTCCGTTTTTTTGGATATATACATTATGTCCATCTTCTGCAGTTTGATCTTTTAATGTTTTAAAAGATCCTGACCAATATTCATTGCCTTCCTTGTCTAAGGCTTGAATGCCCATGCCCTTTACTTCTTCTATTTTTGACCAGTTATTTGGATTGTTTGTTTTCCAACTTCCACTAATACATTTTGCAATAGGATGATTGGAATATCTTTCTAACGAATATACCAATGCTTTAAAATCCGCTTCATTCATAAGATTATGCCCATCCACGATTTTAAAATGTGCAATTTCAAAATGTCCGGTGGTAAGTGTTCCTGTTTTATCAAACACTACTTGTTTAATATCCTTAAATGCTTCTAAGCTCTTTGCATTTTTAAAAACAATTCCATTTCTTGCACCCCGACCCAATCCAACTGCAATGGCAGCAGGGGTAGCTAGCCCCATTGCACAAGGACAGGAAATAACCAATACCGCAATGGCTCTTAACATACTTTCTCCAAAACCAATAGGTGCGCCAGATGCGTTGTGTGCGAAAAAATAATTGCCAATTAAAGTAGCTAAGGCAATACCTAATACTAGGGGTACAAAAATAGCCGAAATTTTATCCGCTAAAATTTGCACGGGTGGCTTTTCACCTTGTGCAGCTTTTACCATTTTTAAAATATTGGCAAGTACGGTATCATTTCCCACTGCAGTAATATAAGCTTTCAAAGTTCCATTTTCAATAGTACTTCCGCCTAGTAAAATGTCATTCATCTTTCTAAATACCGGGACACTTTCTCCTGTCACAATAGATTCATTCACATTGGCTTCACCCCATAATACTTTACAATCCATGGGAATAGTTTCTCCGGAATTTATTAATACTAAATCGCCCACTTTCAAAGTGTCGCTCTCTACATTAAATAATATTTCTTTGTGATTTTCATCAAACACAATCATATTGGCCATTACCTTTTGTGCTTTAACTAAATCTTTTAAAGCACGTTGTGTAGATTCGATAGAAGCATCCTCCAAATAATTTCCAAAAAACACAAGGGTTAAAATGGTGGCGGTGGTTTCATAATAAGCAAACTCCATCCCCTTGCCTATAAAGGTTCCATATAAACTATATCCAAAAGAGGCAAGCGCTCCAATACTCACTAATACGTTCATATTAGGTATGCCGTTGAGCAGACTATTCCATGCACTTTTTCCAAAATAACCCATTCCCACTATGAAAACGGGAATGGTCATCCCTAATTGCACAAGGGGGTTCATAAATACATGCATTCCAGGAATTTGATGAATGCCCGGTATCATATGTGCTACCAATGGAATGGTAAAAACGAAACAAAATAAAGCACGATCTCTATTATTGTCCAACCATTTTTTTGCAGGGGCAGCATCCTCTTGTCCGCGCACTTTATAACCTAAATTGGCAATGCCTTTTATAAGCGTTTCTTTTTTTAACTCAGTAGGCAAGTCAAACTGCACTTCCCCCTCCATAAAACTAACCTTGGGTTCACCTACCCCCTGGTTCTCCAAATACTTATGAATAGAAAGTGCACAGTTGGTGCAACTCATACCGTCTACTTTTAATTGAACATGTTCCATAGCACTTCTTTTCGGGGTCACTTGTAAACTATTTTACACTACAAAGGTACAACCCTTTTGAGATTTCTGATTTTGGCTTTATAATACTTGGCGTATCTTTGATAAATGGAGATGACTTATACTATAGGCGAAATTGACAAGATAGCGGCCCAGCTTTTAAGTCAATTTGGCAATCAGCCCATTTGGGCTTTTTACGCGCCCATGGGGGCCGGAAAAACCACTTTGATTGCGCGCATTTGTAAACAAATGGGCATTACGGATGCGGTATCGAGTCCCACTTTTTCTATTATGAATGAATATGATGCCCAAGGTAAAATGGTGTATCATATGGATTGGTATCGATTAGCCGACGAGGCAGAAGCCAGAAGAACCGGGGTAGAAGCGGCAATGGAGGAAGCAGCGATTTGTTTTATAGAGTGGCCGGAGAAAGCGCCTGCTTTGTTACCAGCCGATCATATTCATATTCAAATTGAAATTTTAGATCCCGAACATAGAAGGATTATTATAACTTCATAAAAACATTTTAGCATGAGTTCCTTTAAACCACAAATTTCAAGTTCGTTTTCCTATGAAACCCAGGAGGAAGTGCTGGATATTCCACATAGGACTAAACCATTGTTAATTGGTATCCCTAAAGAAATTGCTTTTCAGGAAAACAGGATTGGGCTGACCCCCGATGCCATAGGGGTATTGGTGGCCAATGGGCATGAAGTAATGGTAGAATCGGGTGCTGGGGAAGGGAGCAGGTATTCGGACCATGATTATGCAGAAGCGGGTGCTCGAATTATTTTTGAAAAAGAAGAAGTGTATAAATGCCCTATTTTGGTAAAGACGGCGCCTCCAGTGGAAGCAGATTTGCCGTATTTGCAAATGCATCAAACTATTATTTCGCCTTTGCATTTGTCTGCATTGAAAAAAGAACTGGTAGAAAAATTAATGGCAAAAAAAATAACAGCTTTAGCCATTGAAAATATAAAAGATGAAAATCAAAACTATCCGATCTTAAGAAGTATGGGAGAAATTACGGGCAGTGCTGTGATGTTAATTGCTGGTCAATATTTAAGTAATTTTAATCAAGGGAAAGGTATTTTATTAGGTGGTATTAGTGGCGTCCCACCTACCAAGGTGGTAATCATTGGCGCAGATATTATTGGAGAGTTTGCAACCCGTAACGCATTGGCATTGGGGGCAAGTGTTAAAGTATTTGATAATAATGTTTCTCGATTACAAAGGCTTCAAAATAATTTAGGTCAAAGAGTATGGACCAGTGTACTGGAACCTAAAATTTTAGCCAAACAATTAAAAACTTGTGAGGTTGCGGTAGGTGCTTTGCGCAATGAAATTGGTAGAGCACCCATTGTAGTGACCGAGGAAATGGTTGCCGCCATGCGTCCCGGTAGTATTATTATTGATGTGGCTATTGATAGGGGCGGTTGTTTTGAAACCAGTGAGTTAACCAATCACGAACACCCTGTGATTACCAAGCATAATGTAATTCATTATGGGGTACCTAATATACCAAGTGGATTTGCGCGCACCGCAAGTCAAGCCATAAGTAATGTATTAATGCCTTTATTAATTCAGGTAGGAGATATGGGAGGATTAGAGGAAATAATTTGGCAACAAGTACACTTAAGAGAAGGTATTTATTTATACAAAGGGGCCCTTACCGACTTTTACATCAGTGAAAAGTTTCACTTGAAATTTACGGATCTGAATTTGTTGATTGCGAGTAGAAGCTAGTATTTATTTTACTAGTTATTGTTTCCTGCTACTTTGTAGTCTAATAAATTAATATGCTTGGTGCAGTAATCGTATTCCTGTGTATCATTGCTGCCAATAATAATTAATTTATGCATTGCATAATTACGAATTAAATCATGATAAAGTGCGTATCCTTCTTTATCTAAATTGCTGCAAGGCTCGTCTAATAAAAGGATAGGAGTTTCTGAAAAAATAGCCAATGCTAATTTTAATCTTTGTTTCATTCCACTACTAAAGTATCTTATTTGTTTGTCGGTTGCTGCTTTTAATCCAATCATCTCAATCATCCTTGCTGTAGTCAAATCTTTTCTGAATGGTTTGAATCGATTATGAAACTCAAATTGTTCTATCGTAGTGAATTCTTCAATTAGTTCTAGGTAAGGTGCGGCTACACTTATTTGTTGAAAAATAGTTTCGGTATTATAGTCCCCCCATTCAATTTTGCCTTTAGACAAAGTAGCATATCCTGAAATGGTTTGCAGTAAAGTGCTTTTGCCGGATCCGTTGTTTCCAATTAATGCATAGTGCTGCCCCATTTCAAAACTGTAGTCAAGGTCCTTGAAAATCCAATCCTTATTGAATCTTTTACCTGCTTTTTGGAGGCTTATTTGTACCATAATTAATCTTCTTCTACGAGGCCTTTACCAAATCGTTTGATAATACCACGTCCACTATCTCTAATGAAAGTAACAATTTCATCACGTTCATCGGTTGCTGGCAATTCTTCTTCTATAAATTCTAATGCCTGCGTGGTATTCATTCCTTTATTAAAAATATATCGGTAGATATCTAATATGTGATTAATTTTTTCTAAGTCAAATCCTCTTCTTTTTAATCCAACACTATTCACACCTCCATAACTTAATGGATTACGCACTGCCTTAATATAAGGGGGTACATCCTTGCTTACCAAGCTACCTCCAGCAATATAAGCATGCTGACCAATGTTTACAAATTGGTGAACGGCACTTACGCCTGCTATCCAAGAGTAATCTCCCAATGTTACGTGTCCTGCAATTTGTACACTATTGCTTAGGATACAATTGTTTCCAATAATACAGTCATGTGCAATATGACTATAAGCCATAATTAAACAGTTGTTACCCACTTTGGTAATCCATCTGTCCGAAGTTCCACGATTAATAGTTACGAATTCTCTAATGGTAGTACCGTCTCCAATTTCCACCGAGGTTTTTTCACCATTAAATTTTAAATCCTGAGGGTCGGCGCCTATTACGGCACCTGGAAATATGCGACAATTCTTTCCCACTTTGGTTCCATTCATAATGGTCACATTACTTCCTATCCAAGTACCTTCCCCAATAACCACATCACCATGAATTACAGTGAATGGATCAATTTTAACATTGGGCGCAATTTTTGCATTGGGATCGATATATGTAAATGGATGCGTCATATAATTTCTTTATTTTTTTATTCTGCTCTTTTAACTACTTGCGCAACTAAGTCTGCTTCGGTAGCTACTTTACCATTCACATAAACAGTACCTCGCATTTCGCAAATACCACGACGAATTGGAGCAGTCAATTCCATTTTCAATATCATGGCATCACCTGGCTTTACCATTTGTTTGAATTTGCAATTGTCTATTTTTAAAAAGTAAGTATCATAGTTTCCTTCTGGCATGGCGTTAATACACAGGATGCCTCCAGTTTGAGCCAATGCTTCAATTTGCAATACACCTGGCATTACTGGATTTCCTGGGAAATGGCCAGGGAAAAACCATTCATTGAAAGTTATATTTTTAACACCCACAATAACGGTATCCGATAGTTCAATAATTTTATCAAGAAACAAGAATGGATATCTATGCGGCAATATTTTTTCAATTTGCTCTACCGTAAAAACTGGCGTTAAAGCAGGATCATATACGGGTACATCTTTAACGTGTTTATTTTTTTTAATGTACTGCTTAATTTTTTTTGCAAACTCCACATTGCTACTATGTCCTGGACGGTTCGCAATGATGCGTGCTTTAATTGGGTAACCAATCAACGCTAGGTCACCAATTACATCTAATAACTTATGTCGCGCTGGTTCGTTGGGAAATCTTAATTCTAAATTATTTAAATATCCCTCACTTTTCACTTCAATTTTTTCGCGCTTAAATACTTTAGCCAATCTTCCCATTTCCTCATCGGTCACAGCTTTGTCAACTACAACAATGGCGTTATTAATATCACCTCCTTTAATAAGATCGTGTTCAATTAATGCTTCTAATTCGTGTAAGAAACAAAATGTTCTACAGGGAGAAATTTCTGCTTTAAAATCTTTAATTGTTTTTAATGCAGCGTGTTGTGTTCCTAAAACTGGGCTGTTGAAATCAATCAGGGTGGTGATTTGATAATCTAAGGAAGGCAATGCCACCATTTCTACTCTTTTACCTTCGTCATAGTGGAATATATTTTCATCAATGCTATACCAAGCTTTTGCTGCATCCTGTTCTAACACACCCGTTTTTTCAATCATTTCTATAAAGGGAGCCGAACTGCCATCCATAATTGGAATTTCTGGCCCATTTAGTTCTATCAATACATTGTCTACACCCAAACCTACTAAAGCAGCTAATATGTGTTCCACCGTACTTATTTTGGCATCACCTACTTGCAAAGTGGTTCCTCGGCTCGTATCTGTAACCAGGTCACAATCTGCTTTAATCACTGGTTTATTGGGAAGGTCGATTCGTTGGAATTGTATACCATAGCCAGGGTTGGCCGGTTTTAATGTCATATCCACTAAAACGCCGGTATGTAATCCAGTTCCACTTATGCTAACACTAGCAGAAAGGGTATGTTGTTTATCGGGATTGAATTGCTCATCCATATTATAAATAATTTATTCACCTACGCTTAACATAGTGATTTTCACAAATTTAGGCTAATTAGCCTTTTTGTGACAGTTGTGCGACCAATATTTCCAATTCTTTAACCCTTTTTTCCAAATTTGGCAGGTTTTTGAGGTTAATTTGGGATCTAAGCGCTGTACTATGCTCGGCAGCTGGGAATCCGGTTACGGTGGAATTGGCTTTTTCAATGTTCTTGGTGATGCCGCTTCGGGCAGCAACCTTCACCCCATCGGCTACATTTAAGTGACCGGCGGAACCTGATTGGCCTCCCATCATGACCCCTTTTCCTATCTTGGTACTGCCACTTACTCCAACTTGGGCAGCAATGACTGTATTTTCTCCCACTTCTACATTGTGGGCAATTTGAATAAGATTGTCAAGTTTTACGCCTTTTCTAATGATTGTGGAACCTATGGTGGCTCTATCAATGGTGGTATTGGATCCAATTTCAACATTGTCCTCAATCACTACATTTCCCAATTGAGGTACTTTTTGGTAACTACCATCTTCATTGGGAGCAAAACCAAATCCGTCACTTCCAATAATGGTACCTGAATGAATGATAATATTATTTCCTAAAATACAATCTGCGTAAATCACTACACCTGGATGAAGTATTACATTGTTGCCAACTTTTACATTTTCACCAATCACGACATTGGGAAAAATTTTCACATTATTCCCCAATTGTACACGTTCGCCAATATGCGCAAATGCAGCAACATAGTGGTTTTCACCTAATATTGCAGAGGGGGAAATATAGGAAGGGGTTTGAATGCCCGATAAATTTTGGGTTTTTAAATCCTGGTATTTTGTTAGTAATGTAGCGAATGCTGCATAAGCATCTGGTACCCTAATGATTGTGGCGGTAATGGGGGTTTTTAATACCTGAGTTTCGTTAATAATAACAATACTTGCTTTCGTTTGGTATAAAAATTCCTCATACTTTGGGTTGGCTAAAAAAGTGAGCTCGCCCACTTTTGCTTCTTCTATTTTTCCAAATTGAGTAACGGCAACAGCAGCGTCTCCTTCTACTTTTCCTTGAATCATCATCGCAATCTGTTGGGCACTAAATGTTAGCATGCTTAAATATTTGAATGGGGGGTTATTCGTTAAGTAAACAAATGTAAAATTTTTTAACCGGGGCAGAAAGACTTTCAATAATTAATGCGTTCTGAATAGATGAAATATTGGCTATTTCACCTGATTTTAGCAATATTTTAATGGTTTCATTGTCATTCTTGTATAAGGTATTGGAAACGGTACCCTTAAAACATAAAAAGGCAAGGTCCTCCGCATTCAGAGGGAATCGCTCTTTTATGGTTTGGTTTGCTTTTTCCCATTGCTGATCGGTAATGGGGGTAGCTTGTATTTGACATTTAAAACACTTTCTATTTAATAAACCTTTGCATAGTATGGATAATACGGTATCGTTATTATTTTGCCACTGTTTAATTGCAAACATAATATCGGTGTCATCTAAGTTGCAATAAGTAGTTAGGTCTAGCGCATCTAATTGGATGCTTGTATTTGCTAAAAAATAATCTAGTAAGCCTCCTGTTTGAACTGACTTGTCATTTTGGTTGCATAAAAATTGAGCACGTTCAATAATTTTCACCAACATTTTTTCACTGGCTACTACCGTTTTATGTCGGTATACCTGCCAATACATAAGTTGCCTAGAAAATAAAAATTTCTCTACGCTATTGATTCCTTTTTCTTCTACTACCAATTCGTTGTCTTTAACCGTCAACATTTTTAGGATACGCTCATATCCCACCACACCTTCACTTACGCCAGTAAAAAAACTATCTCTTGATAAGTAATCTAATCGATCCACGTCCAATTGTCCACTAATTAATTGGTGCAAAAATTTCTTAGGGTATTGATTGGTAAATATTTTAATCGCTAAAGTAAGTTGCCCCTTTAAAATGGAGTTTTCTTCCTCATTCAATGCCTGCATAATCCGCAAGGAAATAGATTCGTGATCGATGCCTTTTAATAGTACTTTTTCTAAAGCATGTGAATATGGGCCATGTCCAATATCGTGTAATAAAATTGCTGCTTTTGCTGCCAATGCTTCCTCGGCCGTAATTTCAATCCCCTTTTCTTTTAGTTCATTAATGGCCATGCTCATTAAATGGTAAGCGCCTAAAGAATGGTGAAGTCTTGTATGCACTGCACCTGGGTAAACGAGTTGCGCCAATGCCATTTGTTGGATTCTCCTTAATCTTTGATAAAAGGGGTGACCAATGATGCCAAAAATAATGGGGTCATTAATAGTAATAAAACCATGTACCGGGTCGTTAATAATTTTTCGATGTGTAAAAGCCATAATTAATGAGTGTTGGTAAAGGTACGAAATGTGAATAACTACTGCGCTATATTTACCCCCTTAGTTTGCTAAAAAACTATATTTGTATGCCCACTTACTACCCTATAAATCAATGCTTAATATGAAATTGACGCAAACTACTTTAAATAAATTAGAAGATATTTTAGGTGAATCTGAATTTATGGTTAGATACGAAAGAGGCAACTTTCAAAGTGGCTGGTGTTTATTAGAATTGAAAAGAATTGTAGTATTGAATAAGTTTTTGAATTTAGAAGCGCGCATTAATACATTACTAGAATTAATTCCTCTGTTAGATATTCAATTTGATAAACTTACGCATGATTCTCAGAAATTGTATGAAGAAGTGAAACGTTTATCACTTTCCGAAGCCTAAATTGGTAAGCGCGGATTCGTGAAGAAAGCGTAAAATTTAAGTTTGAGAAAAGTAATTTCTTATCGCAGCTAAAGCAACCATTTTGCTACACATTACCATATTAGGATCGGGAACAAGCACAGGCGTACCCTTAATTGGTTGCAATTGTGAAGTATGCCTTTCAAAGGATCCCAGAGATGCTCGGTTAAGAACCAGTATTAAAATTCAATCCGAAAATAAAGCAGTAGTCATTGATACGACACCAGATTTTAGGTATCAAATGCTAAGAACGCATACCACTCATTTGGATGCAGTCGTTTTTACACATCCACATCGAGATCATTATGCCGGCTTGGACGATATTAGGCCCTTTAATTTCCATTCCAACAAGCCTATGGAAATTTATGCAAACGCCATTACACAGGTGGCTATTAAAAGAGATTTTTATTACGCATTTGAAAAAGACAAGGAAGCAGGTTTGCCGGAGATGATAATTCATAATATAGAAAAAGATCCATTTACAATTGGAGACCTCAATTTCATTCCTATTCAAGTAATGCATAGAGAATTACCTGTTTTAGGATTTAGGGTGGGGGATTTTTCCTATGTCACCGATTTAAATTATATCAGTGAGGCAGAAAAAGAAAAAATAAAAGGATCCAAAGTCCTTATTTTAAGTGCACTTCGACCGCAACCACATCCAACACATTTTTCTTTAGCAGAATCCATAGCATTAGCAACTGAGTTGGAAGTGCCGGAGGTTTATTTCACACATTTTAGCCATCAAATTGGATTACAAGCCCAGGTAGAGCAGCAGTTACCTTCGTTTATAAGAATGGCCTATGATGGGTTGCAGTTTTCAGTGTAATTACAAACCAGATATTATTATAAAGTATAAATACGCGATCAAAGCGTTGGTTTAATTTTTAGTTTAGTACTAAAATGATACAGCCTCCTTGGAAAGCTTTTTTTATATTTTCTAATAAAGAAATTAAAGGCATTATTGTATTGGGGATTATTTTATTTGGCTCTGTATCTATTCGTTTTCTTTTCCCTTCAAAGGGATTAAGTACAAAGGAGCTAGAGGCTTCAGGTAATATTAAAACTACTAAACACTTAGTTCATTTTGACCCTAATACCATTGATAGTTTGCAAGCGATTCAGTTAGGCCTTCCTGCTAAACAAGTAAATAATTTATTGCGTTATCGTGCAAAGGGCGGCTACTTTCGCGCCAAAGAAGATTTTGCAAAGTTGTATGGATTAACCCCTGCCTTGTATAGTGAATTGAGTCCTTATATTACCATTGTTAAGCTTGAGAAAAATAGGAGGGAAGGGAGTGAAGTAAACTATGCCTATGAAAGAGGTCACTCCAATTTTGAAAAGGAGGAAACCTGGAAAATAGACATCAATATTGCCACCGAAGCAGAGTGGAAGCAAAAAACAATGCTTCCTTTGTATTTAATAAAAAGAATTATGTCCTATAAACAATTTAGAGGAGCTTTTACGAAGCCAAGTGAAATAGCTAAAGTGTATGGATTATCTGATTCAATATATCAGTCTTTAAGGGGGCATTTAGTGGTCAAAGTACAGACTAGCAATTTGCTGAATGCCAATGCGATGAATTTTAATGATTGGAAGGTATTGGGCCTATTTTCTGAAGCTCAAATTTGGACTATTTTAAAGCTAAGGCGATCAATGAAGGGCAGACTCAATTGGGAAAGCATGGTGGAGGCATTGGATTTAACTCAAGCAGAGGCTATTCAATTAAAAGGAAGGGTTAGGTTCAGTGATTAGATTACCATCCTGCCTACTCGAAAAAGCAAATACCATGTCGCTTGCATGAAGATTTCTTTTAGAAAGGGAGGTTTTTTCTAAAAAATTAATTAGTATTGATATAGGATTTAATCCTAATCTATGATTGCTTGCTCAAATGCCTCACTTTGGTGAGGCATTTTTATTTTTAGAGTGGTTTTATAAAACTTATTTCTTTTGAATTTTAATAAGTTTTATAAAACCTAAGCCTCACTTTGGTGAGGCATTTTTATTTTACACCTTATTTCCC
>CAIOYQ010000054.1 GCA_903862505.1 uncultured Bacteroidota bacterium | reverse complement strand
TTTATTGATGCAGTAACTAAACAAATGCTATTAAAAGCAGGGGATGAAATTTGCAGCTTTATAACCAGCCCCGATTTTGCTGCTCAAACGGAACAGTCCTTTCAACATGTTTTAACGCCTCCCAATGAGGCCGCCTTGCCGAAATGTATTGTAATGGATTTTGCTATTTGCAAGGACGAAACAAATACAATTGTTCCCAAACTCATTGAGCTACAAGGTTTCCCTTCTCTTTTTGGTTTTGAATACCTACATGACAAAGCCTTTAGGAAAAATTTTGAAATACCACTTGGATATAGCCCTTATTTAAACGGCTATAACGAAAAATTGTATGTATCCCATTTACACAGCATTATTAAAGGTGATCAAAACAAGCATACCGTATTATTGGAGTTATACCCCCATGAACAAAAGACAAAAATTGATTTTTATATTACTCAACAACTTTTGGATATCTCTATTGTTTGTTTGAGTGAAATTTTTGTAGTAGCTAGTGAACTGTTTTACAAAAGAGAGGGTATTGATTACAAAATAGAAAGAATTTATAACCGGATTATCTGGGATGAACTCATTAAACAATCGGAGGCCTTGCAAGCAAAGGGCAGACTATTGTTAGAAGCCCTAAATGTGGAATGGGTAACGCACCCTAATCATTTTTACAGAATAAGTAAATTCACTATTCCCTTTTTTACAAGTAATGCGGTACCACACACTCAGTTTTTGTCTGATATAAAAGTAATGCCTGATGATTTAGAAAATTATGTACTTAAGCCATTGTTTTCATTTGCAGGGCAAGGGGTAATTATAGATATTACGCCTGCAGATATAGCTGCCATAAAAAACCTTGAACATTGGATTTTACAAGAAAAAGTGCAATACGCTCCCATTATTGCAACACCCACTGGTCCCGCTAAAACAGAAATTAGGATTTTTTATTTTTGGGATGCGACCAACCAAAAATATATTGCCACGTTGAACCTAGTAAGATTAAGCAAGGGTAAAATGATTGGTGTTAGCTATAATGCAAATACCACCTGGGTAGGTGGCAGTCTTGCTTATTTTGAAGTAGCTTCTTAAAATATGTATTCATTACTCTTCGACACTATTTTTTAATTTCATTAATAATGTAAATGCATTTTTAATAACAATTTGCTGATTGCCTAATTCCGTTTTGATCTCTATATAACCCTTTGACTGAAGCCCTGTTTCAACGAGTATTAATTTATAACTTAGGTCAGTTTTTTTGGCAAATACATAGTCCTTGTTTTGCCATTTTACAATAGCCTCTTCTGGCAAAGCTTTTACTTTCGCATTATTTATGGCCACTTCTGCATTTACAAAGGTGCCTGGGAATAATTTAATTTTTTCATTCACCAAATGACAATGTACATCTGTTGTACTTTCCTCGGTAATATTAGGGGTAATGACTGCTATGTGTGCTATATACTTTTCATTCACATTGTTATTGGCATAAAAACTAACCGAATTACCAATTTGCAAACTAGCAGCATCATTATCTAAAACTGTAAGTCTTAGGTGCAAATCACTTGGATCAACAATTTCAAAAAGAATGTCTGTTGGTGAAACATATTTCCCAATATTCACATTCACTTTAGTGACATAACCACTTATTGGTGCGTAAAAATTAATAGATCTTGAAATATTTTCTTCGTTTAGCGAAGCGGGATCTAAGCCAATTAGTTTCAATTTTTCACTTAATGATTTAGTCAAATATTTTTGAGTCTCAAAATCACTCTTTGCTGCTTGATACACTTTATCACTTACGGTCTTGGATTCATTCAATCCTTTTTGTCTTACATAATCAGCTTCTAAATAGGCCAACTTACTCAATGCAGTTAAATAATTTTGTTGTAAATCAATATAAGAGGGGTCTTCAAGTACCGCAATCACTTCCCCCTTTTTAAGTTGCAATCCGGGTATTAATTTGGTCTTTTTTAAATATCCTCCCATGGGTATACTTATGGATACAATATTACTTGGTGGAACATCCATATGCCCATTCACTTTTAGTAATTTTTGGACAGTCGTATCCATCACAAAACTAAATTCCAAATTGGCATTTTTCAACTGTTCAGCAGTTAGTGATACAAAATCCCCTTTTGCGGAATCCACTAATGTTGCTGTGTTATTAGCATTTGTAGTAGCTTTTTTACCTGTACAAGAAAAAAGATAAACGCATGCAAACAATAGAACTGTAGTACTGTATTTCATATTTAATATTATTAATTATTTAAACTTAATTTTTCAACTTCAATGGCAGCTTCGTTAAGCTGTTGTACATATCCCAAATATTCATTTTGGCCTTGAATAGCCTGGTTAATTATCATGACCCACTCCAAGTATCCAATTTCACCCGCATTCAACTTTTTAGAGGCGGATTCTATCAATATTTTAGTATTGGGTAGCACACTTCGCTGATATTCCTCTACTACTTTTTTATTTTGCAGATACATAGAAATGGCATCTTTTAAATTTGTTTGTAATTGCTGACTCACCGCTTGTTTCTCTAGTTTATTTTGTGAAATAGCAATATTACCCGCATTGATTCTTGCTTTTTGAGCACTAGCAAATAAAGGAACTGACAATCCAATATTAAAAGTTCCAAATCGATGATCCGAACCATAATATCTTTCATTATTTTGAGTAGTTGTTTGCCAACCAATAATTGTAGTAGAATTATAGCCCATATTTAAATTTGGGTTCAATTTACTTTTCTCAAGCTTTAATTGTTGCTCCGATTTAGTAATATTGGCTTCCTGAATTCTTAAGGCTGGGGATTGCTCTAATGAGCGCAGGTCCGGCATAGCAGTCAAAATCAAAATATTATTTTCAAAACTGGGTTCATATTGTACGCTACAATTAAGTAAATCATTAAATTGATTCATTGCAATGCCATAGCCCGTATTAATTGCCTGCACCTGGCTTTTAATTTGCGTCAACTGATTTTCGGCAGTTACTTTTTCTAGAATATCAGCATTGCCAGCATTAAATTTTTGTACTGCCCTAAATACAAATGAAGAATAGATGCTATCTGCTATTTTTAACAAAGCGCTTCTTTGTTGCAATAAAACTAAATGGTAATAATGCTTCTTGACTAATGTTTTTAACTCAACATCCTTTTGTAATTTATAGAGGGTGCTAATTTCAAAATTAGATTTATTAACAGCACCTTGATATTTAAACACGGTTGGAAACTGAATACTTTGAGAAATATTATATTGATTGTCGCTATTAAAGCTATTTATATTTCCATATCCAAATCCAATGGCTGTTTTTTCAATATCAATATTTGTTTTTTTCAACGCTTGATAATAATCAACCTGTGCGGTTGCAACTTTCCCAAATGCATTATTCTTTAATGCTGAATCCATTGCGGCAGTCAAGCTAATTTTTTGTTGGGCGCTGGCACCTGTACTAAGGAGTAACCATATTCCAATTAGGACAAAACTAGCCTTGACTTTGCTTACTTGACCCACCCCTTTCTCAAATAAAATATACATAACTGGTAATACAAATAAAGTTAATAATGTAGAAATAATTAATCCGCCTATTACAACCGTTGCCAAAGGCTTTTGAACTTCGCCACCGGCCCCTGTACTAATTGCCATAGGGATAAACCCGAGTGCAGGAACAAATGCCGTCATCAGTACCGCGCGTAATTTTGACTTGGTAGCATGAATTACAATTCGTTTTACATCATGCCATCCCTCCGCTTTTAATCGATTGAATTCTGAGACCAATAAAATTCCATTTAATACCGCAACCCCAAATAAAGCAATAAAACCTACACCAGCCGATATGCTAAATGGCATGGACCTAGCCCATAATGCAAATATGCCACCCATTGCTGACAGCGGAATAGCTGTATAAATGAGTAACCCTTGTTTCGCAGAACCAAATGCAAAATAGAGCAATAGGAAAATTAATAATAAGGCAATGGGAACAACAACACTTAATCTTTCTTTTGCAGCGGTCATATTTTCAAATGAACCTCCATAGGCAATTGTATAGCCCTTTGATAAATGTAAATTTTGATTAATCTTAGTTTGTAATTCTTTTACAATAGTTTGAACGTCTTTGCCATTAACATTAAATCCAACAATAATTCTACGTTTGGTATTTTCTCTTTGAATTTGATTCACCCCTTCTATTTGTTTAATACTGGCTACTGCGGACAAAGGAATTGGCAAACCCTTTGAAGTAGTGATGGATAAATTTTCAATGTCGCTCATGTTTTTTCTACCATCACCATCTAATCTTACCACCATGTCAAATCGCTTTTCTTCTTCATATACCTGACCAGCAACCTGTCCGGCAAATGCACTGTTTACGACTTTATTAATATCAGATACATTCAACCCATACTTTGCCATGCCATCTCGATTATATTTTATGACTACCTGCGGCATACCCGTCACTTTTTCTTCATAAATATTTACTGCCCCGTCCACAGTTTGTATAATTTGGTTTAATGCACCCGCATATTTTGTAAGGCTATCTAAATTTTCACCATAAATTTTACAAACAACGTCCTGTCTTGCACCAGTCATTAATTCATTAAAACGCATTTGAACAGGAAACTGAAAGCCGACTGTAATGCCAGGCACCTGTTCCAGCACCTTAGTCATCTTCATACTTAATTCACTAAACGATGAAGCAGACACCCATTCTTCTTTATCTTTTAAAATGACCATCATATCCCCTGCTTCAAAAGGCATAGGATCTGTAGGAATTTCGGCACTACCAATTTTGGTGACCACTTTTTCCACTTCTGGAAAATTTTGCATTAATAATTTGGACGCTTTCTGGGTAGCCTCTATTGTATTATTTAAATTACTTCCGGTTAATACTCTTGTTTCTACTGCAAAATCGCCTTCTTCTAATTGCGGTATAAACTCACCGCCCATATTTAATAAAATAATTACGGAAATGGAAAATAAACTGACGGTTGATAAAATAACTGTTTTAGGATATTGTAAAACAATACTTAATAATGGTTGATACCTTCTTTCTAAAAAACGCATGAGCCTATCTGCAATACTGGGTTGATGATTCAACTTCTTATTTAAACATAAGGCAGCCATCATTGGCACATAGGTAATAGATAATATAAATGCACCTAAAATTGCAAACGCAATGCTGTATGCCATAGGTTTAAACATTTTACCTTCAATCCCTTGTAAGGAAAGAATTGGTATATACACTATTAAAATAATAATTTGACTAAACACAGCCGACTTAATCATTGCGCCCGTTGACTTCCCTACCTCCTCATCCATATCTTGCTGATTTACACTCATCAAGTTTCTAAAGTGTTTAGAATGTACAAACCTATGCAATATGGCCTCTACTACAATGACGGAACCATCCACAATGAGCCCAAAATCTATGGCGCCTAAGGACATTAAATTACCGCCCACTCCAAACATATTCATTAAAATAATGGCAAATAACATGGAAAGGGGTATCACAGAGGATACGATTAAGCCTGCTCTAAAATTTCCAAGAAAAAATACTAAAACGAAAATGACAATTAAGGCGCCTTCCAATAAATTAGTCTCCACTGTTTTAATAGCGTTATTCACCATTTTAGTTCTATCTAAAAAAGGTTCGATCACCACACCCTCTGGCAACATTTTTTGTATCTCAGTAACTTTTTCTTTCACTCGCTTTACCACAGCAGAGGCATTTTCTCCTTTCAGCATCATTACCACCGCACCAGCAACCTCCCCTTTATCATTAAAGGTCATGGCGCCATAACGAATGGCATAACCATATTGCACTTTGGCTAAATCTCTAATTAATAAGGGCGTGCCATTGTCTAAAACTTTTACAACAATTTTATTAATGTCCTCTAAATTTGTAGTTAACCCTTCACTTCTAATATATAAAACCGTAGGACCTTTTTCAATATAGGCACCTCCCGTATTTTGGTTATTTTTTTCTAATGCATCAAAAATATCGGTGATGGTTAATCCATACGCTTTTAATTGCTCCTGTCTTACCGCTATTTCATACTGCTTTAATTTTCCACCAAAACTGGCAACTTCTGCCACACCAGGTGTTCCAATAAGTTGTCTTCTTACAATCCAGTCTTGAATAGTCCTTAGCTGCATGGCATCATACTTATCCTCGTATCCTTTTAAGGGCCTTACCACATACTGATAAATTTCACCCAATCCAGTGGAAACAGGAGCTAATTCGGGCTTCCCCGTACCCACAGGAATATCCTGCTGCACTTTTTGCAGTTTTTCACTTATCTGTTGCCTCGCCCAATAAATATCTATGTCATCATTAAAGACAATAGTAATTAAAGACAACCCAAAACGGGAAAAGCTCCTAATTTGTTGGGTACCTGGAATACTACTACAAGCTTGTTCAATTGGGAATGTAACAAGACGCTCAATATCGTTGGCCCCTAAGGAAGGGGAAACCGTAATTACTTGGACCTGATTGTCTGTAATATCCGGAACGGCATCAATAGGTAGTTTGGTAACCTCGTATACCCCCCAGCCTACAAGTGCTATCACAAATAAACCAATGATTAACTTATTCTTGATAGAATAGGTTATTATTTTATTTAACATAAATAATAAATTCAATAATGAAAGAAAAGATTACACCCTTTGTGTAAGAAAAATGTGAAAAAAATTATACTGTTCGCGGAGGTTGAAAAATATTGCCATGATTCATGGACAAGTTTTTATCATCATCAAAATGCAAATATACTTTGGGGTCTAGAAATAAGACAGCCGTAGATATAGAAAATTTTGGTGCAAATAATGTTACAAAATTTAACAAAGAAACAGTGCGGTTAGACGACTTGAATGGCAATTCCATATCCTGTTGATAATCGCTGTCAAAAGTTTGTGTCTGAAAATAATGCATGTGAATAAACTTCGAAAAACTTAAGCCACTTTCAAATTGCTGATGCGTTTTGTAATGCTCAAATAAATTAGGCACTTTTAGCAATTGATATGCTTCCGTTGCACCCAATAAATACAAGGAGCTAAGAAATATGACGATGGCTTTTTTCACACTATAAAGTTACCATTTTTAATGCTTTAATACGCATCAATTTTAAGCAATAAAAAAACCCTCTTTTAAGGAGGGTTTTTTTATTGCTTAAGGATTACTTCTTTTTCTTCTTACGATCGTATTGGCAACATTCCTCTAGTTTTTTATAGGCTTCTTCGGTTGCTACTTTATTTTCAGTATCATACCCAGCGCCTGCAATAGCTGTCTCAATCTTATCTGTACTTGTCTTTCCTGCATCAAAAGTCAAGGCTAGTAATTTTTTAGCCTTGTCCCAATTTGCAGTAGTAGCGCCTGCGTCCATAGCAGCTTTTTCAATACTTTTTTTACAAGACCCACAATTGCCAGACACTTTTATAGTAGTAGGTGCTTGTGCAAATGCAAAATTGCAAATCATTAAAAGCAAAGAAACCATCATGAAGTTCTTTTTCATAGTTGTATGTTTATTTTTTTAAAAATTATTAGTCTTTCCATGTAAAGTTAAGATTTTATTAGAGAAGATTAGGGAAATTTCAGTAAGGAATTGAGCCTTAACTAGTTAATGAAATTCCACCATATCCCTACCCTAAACCACATCCCTGTTGAGGGGTAGTTTTGAGTCGTAAAATTTAAGGACTTGCCAAATGTTTTGTTGGTAGGCAATAAGGTATTTAAGTTTTCTAATCGTATATACCCTTTAAAACGCTTAATCATAAAGTGTAAAAAAGCATTGGCAGTAGGCCTATTTTGAGTGGTATAATTATTCTGGTAATAAAATTGACTCGTAAATGGCATATAGCCATCTGCCTTATAATTGGTATGATAAATTAATTCTAAGCCTGTTGAAAGGTCTAGGTTTTTAAAAAAATTGCCCTCAAAGGCAACGCGTTCTCTAATTAATAATAATGGCACATGAACTGGTGCATTGGGATCCAATAATTGCAAGGTAACCTGGTCATACCAATTCCAATGTTTACTAATTTTTATTTTGTGTTCAACCTGCCCTCTTAAATAACTCATTAAATTCCCATTGACAACGGGTTGAAATCCGGTCGTATAATAGTTATAGTTTTGGATCATCTGATAACTTACCGCGGCTTCCCAGCCTAACTTTTTATTGGCCAGTACCCCATTTAAGATCGTCGCATTTTCTTTGTTGATGGAACTCAACCCTTTAATAGGGAATTGGGTATACCCTAATGTATTTAAAGAAGGAGTTCTATTCACATTTTGAAAAGAAAGTTTTAGATACGTCCCTTTTGAAGTTAGCGATCTTGACAAAGCTGCCTGCACATCATAGTCCCCAGCATGAAATCCGTTTAAATATAATTTACCAGAAGCCAACAAATCCCATAATTGGTTCTTTGTTTTATTTTTATATACAGCAAATCCGTACAAATCATAATTACTCCAACCTGGCAGACTGGAATAGCTAGCCGTCATTTGTGTATAGCCCGAACCCAATTGCAAAAATTGATTACTATTCATTTTATCGGGATAGCTAATGACACTAAACTCATTAGTGAGTACTTTCCAAGTATCACTATATTTGACCGTGTCATTATTGGCTATTACAGCTCCAAAATATTGCAAATAATTTTCGGGGGATGGATTGATATCTCCAAAAGCATACTCATTGGTTAATAGCTTTATCTCGTTTTGTAAACGTATTCTTGGATAAAAAAAATGCGTAACTATCGTGTCTTTTACAATGGAATCCTTTTGACCAAAGTCATATGAATTTTTCCAAACGACTGTGTTTTGCTTATAATTTGTTCCTGTTGAAATTTTAGTATTAAATGGATTTCTAAAAGAGGCTCCACTTATACCAAGTCTGGTATCCAATTCATATGGATCATTCAACGCTAAACTATCTAATAAATTAATATTCACCAGCCCCCCATTTTCAGAGGAAGCCGTTTTATTAAACAACATCACCAAATAGGATTCATACCTTTTCCTTTTTGATTGATAATGTGCTGTAATGCGCATGTTATTGACATTCGCATTTTGGTTTTTTACATTACCCGGCGCATTATTAAATCGATATTCAAAAGAGTAATTAAGCTGCTGTTGTTTGTTTTGCGTATGTTTTATTTCAACCAACTGCTCCCCCTTTCCACCCAACAAATAAGCAAACTCGGTAAAGGGCCTTGTGGTTTGATAAAAGGGAGTTTCCTCTAAAGTATATAAATACGGATCGAAAGAGTGAAACCCTGCATCATATCCTGCAATTTTATTGGCATTAAACAAATAGGACTTTGTTGCAGTACCTAAATTACCTAAATTAAAAGAAGTATAGGGGACAGGATAATGAACAAAAAAATCGTTGATACTCGTGTCCAACTTTAGAATCTGATTATTATTATAGTATTTAAAATAAATGGTAATGGAATCTTCATTCTTGTCTCTTCTCTTTAAAGAATCGGGGGTTTGATTGTTGGAAATTCTTTGTCCACCATTCATACTAGGCCCAAATCCCTGTGCATGCATTTCTCCTTGAAAAAGCATTATCAATATCACCACTAATAAAAAGGACCTGTATTGAAACATGCATTCAATAATTATGCGATTTCTTTTAATAACTCACTAAAAATTAAAGTGAGCTTAGGTTCAGCAGCATTCGCTGCTTCTAAAACTTCTTGATGTGTGATTACATTGTTATCCTCTCGAATACCTAAATCGGTTACAACACTAATGGCAAACACTTTCATGCCGCAATGCACTGCTGCAATATTTTCTTGAACGGTACTCATTCCCACCACATCCCCTCCAACCGCTTTTATTAATTTGTATTCTGCCCTTGTTTCAAAAGTTGGTCCTGTTACCCCCACATAAACACCCTCGTGTAACTTAATATTATTTGCACTTGCAATGGCTTTTGCTTTTTGAATAAAAATAGCTGCGTATGGCTCACTCATATCTGGGAAACGCGTTCCTAAATCTGCTTCATTTTTCCCAATTAATGGATTAATGGTAAACATACTAATATGATCTCTTAGAATCATTAAATCACCAACTGCATAATCGGGGTTTACGCCGCCTGCCGCATTAGATAATAATAAATTTTCTACACCTAATAATTTTAACACACGAACAGGATACGCCACTTGTTCTGGTGCATAGCCTTCGTAAAAATGAAAACGACCTTCCATTACCCACACTTTTTTCCCATTCAATTTTCCTAAAATTAAACGGCCTTTATGCCCCTCCACCGTGCTCACTGGAAAATGTGGAATTTCTTTATAAGAGATTTCAAAATCAACTTCAATCTTAGTGGCTAAATTACCCAATCCACTCCCTAAAATAATAGCAGTAGAAGCGGTCTCACGCACCTTAGATTTTATAAAATTAGCTGTCTCATGTAACTGTGTCATTAATTGCGTCATAAAGGCCTATAATTAGGACACAAATATAGCAACCAAAGCGCATTAAAATGGAAAAACTACCCTTTAGGTTCATGCGGATGCACAATAGGATCGTTTTTTAACACGAAATATGCAATGACCGAACTAATCAGCATAAAAATAGCACCGGCTAAAAAAGCAGCCCCAGGAAAATAAATATCAAGGGCATTGTTTTTTCTTGAAAAGTAAGTGGTTAACCATATCATTAAAGGTGGGCCAAATATGGCCGTTAAACTTTGTAAGCCAGTAAGGGAACCTTGTAATTCTCCTTGCTCATTTTTAGCCACATGAATGGATATAAGGGACTGCAATGCTGGGCCAGAAATTCCCCCTAAACAATAGGGTATTAAAAATACAAACATCATCCAACTTTGAGAGGCAAACGCAAATAATATTAAACCAATGGCTGACAATAAAATGCCTAAATAAACACTTTTTTCGTTTCCAATTTTTGGATTAATATATCTTATTAAAACCCCTTGAACCAATCCTACTAATAAGCCTACCACACCCAGTGAAATACCAATAGTTCTAGGGTCCCAACCAAATTTGCTCATATTCACTAAACTCCAGTTACTTTGAACAGAATGTGCTGCGATATAAATAAAGAACATAGCCACAATTAATCCAAAAACGGCAGGATACTTATTTAAATTTTTTAAAGCTCCAACAGGGTTCGCTTTTCTAATATTAAATTTTCTTCGATGCTCGACACTCAAGGATTCAGGCAAAATAAAATACCCATACAATGCATTCACCAGCGCTAAGAAAGCGGCCATGAAAAAAGGAATACGCAAACCTATCTGTCCTAATAATCCCCCAATCAAAGGGCCAATAATAAAACCTATTCCAAAAGCAGCACCAATCATACCAAAATTTTTCGCTCTATTCTTCTCGTCACTAATGTCTGCCATATAAGCGGCGGCTGTTGGAATACTTGCACCAGTAATGCCCGCAAACATCCTTCCCACAAACAACCATCCCACCGATGGAGCCAGTGCTAAAAAAATATAATCTATACCAAATCCCAACAAGGATAATAGTAAAATAGGACGTCGACCATATTGATCACTTAAACTTCCAAAAATGGGTGCAAATATAAATTGCATCACTGCATAGATGGAAGTTAGGAAGAACAATGGCTTAGCAATAGGTCCAACATTTGTTCTGTCTGTAATATGATAAAAATCTTGTAATAATTGTGGCACTACTGGAATGATAATTCCAAAACCAATTACATCAATCAAAATTGTAATAAAAATAAAGCCTACCGCAGCTTGTTTTTTGTTTTTCACCATAGTGCGGTGAAGATACTAAAAAACTAGGCTTCATTCCTAAAGACAATCACCCCGTCAAAAATGTCAATAAGTACTTTTTTAGCCTTGTCAATTTCACCACTTAGTATTTTCTTACTTAATTCATTTACCACCATCTTTTGAATTAACCTTTTTAGAGGTCTCGCTCCAAATTGCATATCAAACCCTTGTTCTGATAAATATTCTACTAAGTAATCGCTAAACTCAATTTGCATTCCATTTTCAGCTACCAATTGTTTTAAATTATTTAATTGGATTTTCACAATGGCACCCATTTGTTTTTGCAATAATGGAGAAAACATGATAATTTCATCTACCCTGTTTAAAAACTCGGGGCGAATAGTTTGTTTTAATAAAGCCATCACTTCAGTTTTAGATTGCTCCACTTTAGACTGCAGATTTTTATCTGTAACGCCTTCGAAGGTTTCTTGAATAATATGACTACCAATATTCGAAGTCATAATAATGATGGTGTTTTTAAAGTTCACCGTTCTTCCTTTATTATCCGTTAAATGACCATCGTCTAATACTTGCAATAAAATATTCCAAACATCAGGATGCGCTTTTTCAATTTCATCTAACAATACCACACTATAGGGTTTGCGGCGCACTGCTTCTGTTAATTGTCCGCCCTCATCATACCCTACATAACCAGGAGGCGCACCCACTAATCTAGAAACAGAATGCTTTTCTTGGTATTCACTCATATCAATGCGCGTCATCATAGAATCATCATCAAATAAATATTCAGCCAAGGCTTTCGCCAATTCTGTTTTACCCACCCCTGTTGTTCCTAAGAAAATAAAGGAGCCAATAGGTTTTTTAGGATCCTGTAAACCAGCCCTGCTTCTTCGTATTGCATCCGATACGGCAGTAATGGCTTCCTCTTGGCCAATAACGCGTTTATGCAATTCGTCTTCCAATTGCAATAATTTTTCTCTTTCAGATTGCATCATTTTGCTCACCGGAATACCTGTTGCTTTGGCTACATTTTCTGCAATGTCTTCCGCATCCACTTCTTCTTTCATTAATCTTTTACCATTGGTGCCCAATTCAATTAATTGAACGGTAAATTGTTCTAAGTTAGATTCCTGTTCTTTTACTTTACCATATCTTATTTCTGCCACTTTTCCATAGTCCCCATTTCTTTCTGCCACTTCTGCTTCTTGTTTCAATTTTTCAATTTCAGACTTTGCTTTTTGCACTTTGTCAACCATTTCTTTTTCTTCGGTCCACTTTGCTTTTAAGGTATCTTGCTGCACCGTTAAATTACTAATTTCAATATTCAAGGTCTTTAATTGCTCCGGATTATTCTCTCTTTTAATGGCTTCTCTTTCAATTTCCAGTTGTCGTATTTGACGCATTAATGTATCTAATTCAGCGGGCATCGAATTCATTTCCAAGCGAAGCTTAGCGGCACTCTCGTCAATTAAATCAATGGCTTTGTCTGGTAAAAAGCGATCGGTGATATACCTGCTTGACAATTCTACTGCAGCAATAATAGCTTCATCCTTAATACGCACATGATGATGTGTTTCATAGCGTTCTTTTAACCCTCTTAATATAGAGACTGCATCATCTTTAGTAGGTTCATCAATCATTACTTTTTGAAAACGACGCTCTAATGCTTTATCTTTTTCAAAAAACTTTTGATATTCTGCTAAAGTGGTTGCTCCAATGGCCCTTAACTCACCCCTTGCCAATGCAGGTTTTAAAATATTAGCCGCATCCATGGCCCCCTCGCCTCCACCAGCACCTACCAAAGTATGTATCTCGTCTATAAATAAAATTACTTCTCCGTCACTATCTGCCACTTCTTTCACTACACCTTTTAAACGCTCTTCAAATTCACCCTTATATTTTGCGCCTGCAATTAATTGACCCATATCCAGGGCATAAATAATTTTACTCTTTAAATTATCGGGCACGTCTCCATTCACAATACGCATAGCCAATCCTTCGGCAATAGCGGTTTTACCCACACCCGGCTCGCCCACTAAAATGGGATTGTTTTTACTACGACGAGAAAGAATGTGTAGGGTCCTTCTAATTTCTTCGTCGCGACCAATTACTGGATCTAACTTTCCTTTGTTGGCTAGCTCATTTAAATTTTTTGCAAACTTTGATAAGGATTGAAACTGCGTTTCCTGTGTTGCAGAATTTACGGTTTCTCCTTTTCGTAATTCTTTAATAGCCGTGGTTAACCCTTTTTCTGTAAGTCCGGCATCTTTTAATATTTTACCAGCCACATCATTTACTTGTAATAAAGCAATCATCAAATGCTCAACGGTTACAAATTCATCTCCAAATATTTTAAGTGCTGCGTTGGACTTTAACATCACAGCATTTAAGTCTCTACTTACATTAGAAGCTGGCTCCCCTGTTTGTTGTTTTGCTAAATTTAGAATAGTGTCTTCTGTTTTTTGAAGTACTAATCCTGGATTTACATTATTTTTTTTTAAAAGAAATTCGGTGGAGCTATCCTTGTCCAATAAAATTGCTTTTAACAAATGTACCGTTTCAATGGACGTATTGCTGTTATTGTAAGCCAACTGCTGTGCTGCCTGAATGGCTTCCTGTGCCTTAATAGTATATTGATTTAAATTCATAGTTTGTTTATTTATAGAAAGGTATGCGCAAAACAAGCGCCAATCTATGATATAAGTTATAATGTCATAATATTTATATGAAACCGGAATAAAAGTCAGTCCTATCAAGGTTTTTCTGCTATTTTTACAGCGTGAATGAATTTTCAAATACGGTATTTATAAAGGAGCTTGCACAGCAAATGGGCTTCGATTATTGTGGCATTGCTAAGGCCAAAGAATTAACCGAGGATGCAAGACGACTTGAGTCCTGGATTAAAAAAGGATATCATGGAGAGATGTCCTATATGGAAAATAATTTTGAGTTAAGAACAGATCCCAGAAAATTAGTGCCAGGTGCAAAGTCTGTAATCACTTTTTTAAAAAATTACTACCCCTCACAAACGGCTTTGGATGAAGGACAAGCACAAGATGCAAAAATTGCAAAGTATGCTTATGGTGAAGACTACCACGAAGTAATCCGTCAGCAATTATTTGAATGCTTGGATACCATGCGTGCTATGATTGGCCCTATTGAAGGAAGAGGATTTGTAGATTCGGCTCCCGTATTAGAAAGATCCTGGGCGCAATTATCGGGCGCTGGATGGATTGGGAAAAATGGAAATTTAATTAGGCATAAATCAGGTTCCTTCTTTTTTATTGCCACCCTTATTATAGACTTGGAGTTGGTTTATGATGACCCTTCGCCTAAAGATTATTGCGGAACCTGCACCAAATGCATTGATGCCTGCCCCACACAGGCAATCCTCCCTAATAAAAATATTGAAGCCAATCATTGTATTAGTTATTTTACCATTGAATTGAAAAAGGAAACCATTGAAACAGAAAGGCCATATAAGGACTGGGCTTTTGGATGTGATATATGCCAGGATGTTTGTCCTTGGAATAGTTTTAGTCAAGCACATCATGAAAAGAAATTTAAACCACTCAATGGTTTATTGCAAATGCAAGCTGAAGATTGGTTGCAGATTGAAGAAACTACTTTCAAAGCAAGATTTAAAAAATCGCCCCTGTTAAGATCAAAACTAAAAGGGATTCAACGGAATATTCAATTTTTAAAGGAGCAAGAAGATAAATAGGCTACTTGTTACTTTCTTGTAATAATAAATCGCGCAGGTTGGCTAGTTCTGATTCCATTTTATACCCCAGTACTTTTTCATTTAATAAGGTTTGGAATTTTTCCCATGGATACCATTTTACATGCTGTTCAAAGGACCAATGAATTACATAAATTCCTTTTTGCAAAGGGATCCATTCTATTTTAACAATATAAGGTCTTTGCCCAGCAGCCACCCAATTAAATGTTGCGGAATTTTCATTCTTGGAAACCAAGTTTATAGATTGTGTACTAATCTTTACTGTATCCCCCACCCATACTACTTTGTTTTGTTTTAAATCACTCATCCAATATTTCCACTCCTTTAAATTGCTTGTATATTTTTCAATTTGACTTGGAAGTGCACTCACTTCCATTGCCCTTGATACAATTACCGTTGAGGGAAATAATGCAGAAAGCCCTGTAATAAGGGTAGCCAGCACAATTAAGCTTATAATAACTAATTTAATGAATCGCATTTATTCCCATTTAAATATTTTATACGCAGCAGCATACACCACCACAATCCAAATTAATAATACCGAAATGTCTCCCCATGAATCCATTAAACTATTCCCTTCAAACGAAATATCACGCATGGCGTTATTAAAATGCGTTAATGGTAATATTCTACAAAATGGTTGCATCCAACTAGGGAAATTGTCAATAGAGAAAAAAGTGCCTGCTAGCAAAAACTGTGGCAGGGTAAATAAATTAGCAAGCGGTGGAATCGTGCTCTCGCTTTTAGCAACGCCACTTACTATAAAACCAAAGCCCATAAATAAAATAAGGGCAATAAAACTAAGCACCATAATATTTAAAAAAGTACTCAACCCATGCACCAGGGTAAATTTAAAAGCAAAGTGTCCAATACCAATAATCACAACTGCTGTAATTAATTGAAAAGTGACCCTACTTAAAGCTTCTCCTAAAATAATATATAATCTACGAATAGGTGTTGCATAAAAACGTTTTAAAACCAATTGTTGTCTTAAATTAAAAAATAAAAATGCGACGCCAAAAACACCCGCACTTAACAAAGAGAAACCCATTTGTCCTGGCAATATAAAATCAATGGTTCTATAAATTCTTCCAGGCACTTGTTGTACAGTGTTATTAACGGTTGCAATGGTGGGTGCGTCTGGATAGCTATTATTATTGATCTTACCAATCACCGCATTCAAAATAGACTTCACCAACTGTACATTTTGTGGATTGGCCGCTTCTGAACTTATTAAATGAATAGTGAAAGGTGCATTTGGTTTTCCGGAGGGCTGAATACTAATTAAAGCGGTAATTCGACCCTTAGACAATTCTCCATTTATTTTTGCAGTATCTCCTTGTACAAATTTTAATCCAGGAATTTGACGAATGGTTGCATAAACAGGATTCAGCGTATCCGACTTGGGATCCATGGCCACATTTACGTTAATATTCCCGCCACTGCTCAAGAACCCAAAGACTAAAATAAAAATTAAAGGAAAGGCGACACTAAATACAACAGCCGATGGACTTCTAAAAGTTGATCTTAAACTAGCTTTCGTAATAGAAAGCATGGCTTTCAATTGACTATAAGAATGCATGATATTATGGATGATTCACCACAAAGATAGGCAATCGAGTTTGAGGTTGCCCTATCATTTGTTTGATGGATTTAAGCTGTTTCAATGCTTCCCATTCCTGCACCCCTATTTCCTCTTGAATGGCTTTCGTTTTTACTTTATCCTCATATCCTCCAATAAAGTCTTCAATAAATGATTTTCTTTCTGGATAAGATTTAATAGAATAGGATTTTAACTTAGCCATTTTCGCTGCAGAAGCAATGGCGTCATCCAGGTTGCCAATTCTATCTACCAACCCTACTTTTATTGCATCGGCTCCGGTCCACACTCTTCCTTGCGCAATAGAGTCAACATATTCAATGGACTTTTTTCTTCCTTTTGCCACTCTTAACTTAAATGCATAATAAATACTGTCTACCCCAGCTTGCATAAATTTTTGCTCCGTAGCATTTAAGGCTCTTGAAGTGGTAGGGAAATCGGCATAGTTAGACGTTTTTACGCCGTCGTAGGTAATCCCTAATTTATTTTTCATGAAATTTCCAATATTCGGTACCACAGAGAAAACACCAATTGATCCAGTAATGGTGTTTGCATTAGCGAAGATAGAATCGGCATTGCATGCAATATAATATCCACCAGAAGCTGCATAATTACCCATACTTACCACTACTGGTTTTACTTTTTTTAACAACTCAATTTCTCTCCAAATAATATCACTTGCCAACGCACTCCCACCAGGTGAGTTAATCCTTAAAACTACGGCACTAATTTTAGTGTCATTTTTTATACTTTGAATTAATGAGCGAAACTCATCACTTGCTATTCCGTCCTTGTCAGATTTGCCCATATTAATATCGCCGTCGGCATAAATCACCGCAATCTTGTCGCTACCTTTTCCTCTAATGGCAATGGCTGCGGAATATTCATTAATTCTTACAAATGAAATATTTTGAGATTTTGCAACATTTACTTTTTTAGCAATTTCATACTTCACCTGATCATCATAATACAAGCCGTCAATTAATTGATGTGCAACTGCATCATTAGGTGTTTGAATCATCGCCTGGTCAGACCATAACTTTAAACTATCCGCATTTAAATTTCTTTGCTGCGCCGTGCCGTCAATAAAGCTATTATAGATGCCGTTTAACCATTGGCTAGTTTGTAATTTATTTTCAGCAGACATTTCCGAATACCTAAAAGGCTCGGTTGCACTTTTAAATTTACCTGCATAAAAAACCTGGGGCTGTATTTCTAATTTATCCAATAACCCTTTTAAAAACATAGTTTCATAGGAGAATCCGGTCCATTCTAACCCACCTTGCGGATGTGCATAAATTAAGTCGGCAGTATTCGCAATCCAATATCCTTTTTGTGAAATAGTTTCTCCAAATGCAATGATGAATTTTTTAGATTGTTTGAAATCCATTAATGCGGCTCTGATTTCTTCAGATGCTGCAAATCCATTTGGGTTCTCTTGGCATTTTAAATAAATACCACGTATAGATGAATCTGTTTTTGCATATTGAATGAGTGAAATTAAATTGGATAAGCTAGGCGTTTTACCTTTCTTTTTATTGAATAGTTCATTATATACATCCTCTTTTACTTGTTCAGAAAAATTCTCTGACAAATCAATCACTAAAACGGAATTAGATGGAATCACTACTTCATCTTCACTAGATAAAGCACCAATAATTGCAAATAGCAAAGCGAAGCCTATAAAAATAAAAACAAAAAACGCTAATAAACTTGCAAAAAAAGATTTGAAAAATTGATTCATATATAATGATTGAAGAAAAGAATTATGCAAAATAGCTTGACAATTAATGTTGCTAACAAGGTAAAAATATGAATATTTAGGCTACTTTTACCATCATTATATGAACAAAGTATACCTATTGATAGGTGGCAATATGGGCGATCGAATGGCGAATTTAGACAATGCACTAAATTTGATGGAGTCGAATCTAGGTAAGATTACCCTATTGTCTTCCAGATACGAAACCGCAGCCTGGGGGTTTACCGAACAACCCCATTTTTTAAACCAAGCTGTTTTATTGCAAACGGACCTTTTAGCAAATGATTTAATGTTAGCTATACTAAACATTGAAAAATCAATGGGACGAGAAAGATCTATTCCCTTAGGACCCAGGATTATTGATATTGATATTATTTATTTTAATGAAGAAATTATTGACAATATATCCGTTACCATCCCTCATCCAAAAATGACAGCGCGTCGTTTTGTATTATTGCCTTTAGTCGAAATTGCCCCCGACTATATTCATCCTATTTTACTCAAAAGCAATAGTGTATTGTTGAAAGAATGTGGAGATTCTTTAGCTGTGAATAAAAAAACACCCTAAAAAGCAAGGGAGGTACTATATTTGAAGCAAGCAGCCTAGTGAAAATATGAATCATCGTTTTATAGCCATTGAAGGGAATATTGGAGCCGGAAAGACAACGCTTTCGCAGTTATTATCTCAACATTATAATGCCAAATTGGTACTGGAGGAATTTGCAGAAAATCCTTTCTTGACAAAATTTTATGAGAACCCAAAACAATATGCATTTCCTTTAGAATTATTTTTTTTAGCAGAACGATTTAAGCAACAACAGGAATTGGTAAAAAATAAAGACCTGTTTCAGGAAGTGATGGTTTCGGATTATATTTTTATCAAATGCTTATTGTTTGCTAAAGTTAATTTGCCCGAGGAAGAATTTAGATTGTACCAAAAAATGTTTGATGTTTTTTATCAGCAATTAACGCCACCAGATATTATTATATACTTGCACGCACCAGTCAATAGATTGCAAAGTAATATCAAAAAAAGGAACCGAAAATTTGAACAAACCATCCCAGACGAGTATTTATTTAAAATACAAGAAACCTATACTAGTTATATAAAGCAACATAATGTGAAAACCATATTTGTAGATGCTAGTAACTCGGATTTTTTATACAATGAAGCCCATTTTAAGGTCATCACCGATGCCTTAGAAAAGGACTTAGAGGAAGGCCAGCACTATTTTAACCTGCCTTAACACTACTATGGAAAGTACGAAAACCAATTTACAACAAGACCCATTTGGCGCCATTAAGGTAGCTGAATTTAGGAACCTGATGATTGGACGGTTCTTGTTTATTATGGGATTAAGAATGATGGGCACTTTAGTAGGCTGGTGGATTTACGAACTTACCAAAGAGCCCTTTGCCATTGGATTGATTGGTCTCGCCGAAGTCATCCCCGCCGTTTCATTGGCATTGTATGCAGGTCATGTTATTGACATTAGCGAAAAAAGAAAATTATTACTAAGAGGTGTGGTATTATATTGGATTTGCGCATTGGGTTTATTGGGACTCTCCATTTACAATGACAAGACAGATCATGGCACCGATCAAAACACCCTTATTATTGCCATTGGTATTTACTTTATCATTTTCTGCACAGGTATAATACGATCTTTTACAGGCCCTAGCTTTGGAACCATCGTGGGTTCCATCATGCCAAAACATTTATTACAAAATGCGACTACTTGGAGCCAGGGCATTTGGTTGAGTGCATCCATATTAGGGCATTCCATTGTTGGTTTTATTATTGCTGGCTTTGGCCATACGGGCTCCTTGATTGTAGTGGTTGCGTTAGTGAGTATTGGCTTTATGTTTATCTCCAAAATAAATCCTTTGCCCCCTCATGCCGACATTGTGGTAGATCAAAAACCAATGGAAAGTGTTAAGGAAGGTTTGAGGTATGTATATAAAACTAAAGAATTATTAGGCGCATTGTCACTGGATTTATTTGCCGTTTTATTTGGAGGTGCGGTTGCTATGATTCCTGTGTTTGCAAAAGATATTTTAAATGTGGGTCCTATTGGATTTGGCTGGCTAAATGCTGCTGCTGATATAGGCGCCATGTTGATTATTTTTATCATCACTATATTCCCAGTGCACTCAGGTCAAGGAAAAAAATTATTGATTGCAGTGGGGGGCTTTGGGATTTGTATTATTGTATTTGCCTTATCTAAAATTTTCTGGATTTCCTTTGCAGCACTTGTATTAAGTGGAATACTTGATGGCTTTAGCATGATTGTTCGCGGCACCATTGTTCAATTAAAAACCCCAGACCATATGCGTGGCCGGGTGATGAGTGTAAACTCCATGTTTATTAATAGCAGTAACGAGCTGGGGCAATTTGAAAGTGGCGTAGCTGCTAAATTAATGGGCGTTATTCCTTCGGTGGTGTTTGGTGGCACAATGACAATACTTGTAGTATTTACCACCTGGTTTAAAGCGCCAAGTTTAAGAAAAATGGAGTACTAGTTACGCGTTAGTGATAAAGAATAACTCAAATTTTATTTCGCTAATAATCCAATCATCACATCATGTACCGCAGGACAAAATTCTGCATTCTTCATAGTAATAGCGCTACGCTTAAAAAACACATCTTCATCGGTATAAGGAAACCTTTCACAATCCGATGGTCGATAGTCATAAATGCCACAAGTATTATCGGTAGCTAAAAAAGGGCAGGGTTTTGTCCTCACTACATAATCACCTTCACTATCCATAGATAAATACTTTTCTATAAATGAGACTTCCTTCATCCCCATGGCCTTACTTACTCTTTTGATATCGGGCATTTTAAAGCGGGGTGAGTAATTTTTACAACATCTGGCACAATCCAAGCAGTTTACTTTTTCAAACGCGGCTTCATGTAAATCGGGCAATTGTTTTAAAATAACGCGCTTGTCCACCCTTTTCAAAAAATTTTGAAACTTTTTGAGTATCTCCGGGGCGGGGGTTTCATATAAATGTTCAACAGAAGGGTCCATCATAGACCCAAAAGTAATCTTTTTATGGTTCTTCCACAAGCTTTCCCCACCTCCCTTAAAAGCATTTTGAAGCCTATGATAATTAAGTATCTTTGTGGCCATTTAAAACCTTTCTTTTATGTTGCAATCAAGTACAAGTGGCGCAGAGTTTATCAAAAGACATATTGGACCCAATGACGCTGACACCCAAAAAATGTTAGAGGCGATTGGCGCAAAATCTTTGAACGAATTAATTGAAAAAACGGTTCCTAATATTATTCGCTTAAAAAAGCCAATGGAAATTCCAACTGGCTTGACCGAGTTTGAAATGTTACAATCCTTAAAAGCGATTGGCGAAAAAAATATTATTGCAAAAAACTTTATTGGACAAGGTTACTATGGCACCATTACACCTAGTGTAATTCTTAGAAATATTTTTGAAAACCCAGGTTGGTATACTCAATACACTCCCTACCAAGCAGAAATTGCACAAGGTCGTTTAGAAAGTTTATTAAACTACCAAACCATGGTATCCGATTTAACAGGACTTCCTATTGCAAATGCTTCATTGTTAGACGAAGCTACTGCAGCCGCAGAAGCCATGGCCATGATCTTTAACCATGTGAACAAATCTGACAATATCACGCAACCTAAATTATTTGTTGACGGCGCTATTTTCCAACAAACCAAGGATGTATTGGCTACACGAGCAAATCCAATTGGCGTTCAATTAGTAGAAGGTGATTATCAATCTGCACAAATTGACGGTAGTTTCTTTGGTGCCATTATACAATATCCAAATAGCAAGGGTAGCATTGAAACCTATGAAACATTTATTAATCAAGTGCATGCAGCTGGCGGCTTAGTAATTTTAGTGGCAGATATATTAGCATTGACCTTATTAAAAAGCCCAGGCGAATTAAATGCCGATGTTGCTGTGGGTAACTCCCAACGTTTTGGTGTACCAATGGGTTTTGGCGGACCACATGCAGCCTACTTTGCTACAAAGGATGAATTTAAAAGAGGTATGCCTGGTCGTTTAATTGGAGTGAGTGTGGATGCACAAGGTAACCGTGCATTGAGAATGGCATTGCAAACACGTGAGCAACATATTAAACGCGAAAAGGCAACTTCTAATATTTGTACTGCACAGGCATTGCTTGCCAACATGGCCGTAATGTATGCGGTGTATCATGGTCCGGCCGGAATTAAAAAGATTGCCGAAAAAGTGCATGGCTTAACGCAAAGCTTGGATCAGCAATTACAATCTTTAGGATTAGAACAATCCAATCATTTTTATTTTGATACTTTATTAGTGAAGGGATTTGATATTGCTGCTTTACAAGTATTAGCAAAAGAAGCGCAAATTAATTTCAACTATCATACCGATGGAAGCATTGGCATTTCTTTAGATGAAACCACTTCGGTAAGCGATGTTCAAGCCATTGTTGCTTTATTTGAAAAATTGACTGGCAAAAAATCAAACGCTACCAACGCCGCCGTTAAAAATGCAAATATTCAAGCGGAATTAGTGAGAACTTCTAAATATTTATTGCACCCTGTATTTAACACGCACCATAGTGAAACACAAATGATGCGTTATATTAAGCAATTAGAGAACAAGGATCTTTCCCTAAATACTAGCATGATTAGCTTAGGAAGTTGTACAATGAAATTAAATGCAGCAACCGAAATGATCCCTGTTAGCTGGCCTGCATTTAGTAGCATGCATCCTTTTGCGCCTAGTCATCAAACACTAGGTTACCAAGAAATGGCAAAAGAACTAAACGCTTATTTATGTGAAACGACTGGCTTCACCGCTTGTAGCTTACAACCGAATAGTGGTGCGCAAGGTGAATATGCTGGTTTATTAACCATTCGTTCTTATCATCATGCACGCAAGGAATCACATAGAGATATTGTATTAATCCCAATTAGTGCACACGGTACCAATCCTGCAAGTGCAGTGATGGCTGGCTTTAAAGTAATAGTGGTGGCCTGTGATGCAGCAGGTAATATTGATTTTGATGACTTAACTGCTAAAGCAACTTTACACAAGGAAAACTTAGGTGGCTTAATGATTACTTACCCAAGTACACACGGTGTATTTGAAGAAACCATTATTGATATTTGTCAAACTATTCATGATCTTGGTGGTTTAGTATATATGGATGGCGCGAACATGAATGCGCAAGTTGGCTTAACGAGCCCAGGAAATATTGGTGCCGATGTTTGTCACTTAAACTTACACAAAACATTCGCCATCCCTCACGGTGGCGGTGGACCAGGCATGGGACCCATTTGTGTGAATGATAAATTAGCGCCCTACTTACCTAGTCATAATTATAATGGCAATAGCGCGAACGCAGTGAGCGCAGCTCCTTTAGGTTCGGCTAGTATTTTATTAATTAGTTACGCGTACATAAAAATGTTAGGCGCAGAAGGATTAACCCTTTCTACTGCATATGCCATTATGAATGCCAACTATATGAAATCAAGATTAGAGCAATGCTATCCTATTTTATACGCGGGTAAAAATGGCACTTGTGCGCATGAATTTATTATTGACCTAAGACCCTTTAAAATAACGGCTGGCATTGAAGCAGAAGATGTAGCAAAACGTTTAATTGATTATGGCTTCCATGCACCTACCATGAGCTTCCCAGTTGCGGGTACCATTATGATTGAACCAACAGAAAGTGAAGACAAGGCAGAATTAGACCGCTTTTGTGATGCCTTAATTGGAATTTATCATGAAATTAAAGCAATTGAAAACGGAGCATTGGATAAGACAGATAATCCATTGAAAAATGCACCACACACTCAAAAAGTAATTTGTGCAGAAGAATGGAATCATGCTTATTCAAGACAAACCGCAGCATTCCCTTTACCATATGTTGCAGAAAGCAAATTCTGGCCAACTGTTGCAAGGGTAAATAACACCCATGGTGATCGAAATTTAATTTGTACTTGTGAGCCCGTTGCCGCTTATGCTTAATTGCAAATAAGGTTTTTGAATTTGCAACCCTTAAAAGATTTACCTATAAAAAAAGCCTCGTTTAATGTAGACGGGGCTTTTTTGTATTTGGGGGAAAGACAATTAATTATAGATATAAGCAACTACTTATTTTACCTATTTTAATAGGTATCGGCAATGGTACTTGCCTTGTGATTCCCATTTAACATAAACTCATATAAGCCTATAATTTTTTCCTTGTCTTTTAGCACTACATTTAAATTTTCGACATCAGACGCTAAAGACTTTAATTTTCTATTTTCCGATTCATACCGGTTACTAAATTCACCGAGTTTTGAATCAGGTTGGGCCTCCCTGTCGTCTAAAATCATTTGACCTTCCCCTGTTAGCACCCATAACATATTTAAATCGGGGTAACTATTATAAATTTTAACAAGGATGTCCGAGCCCACCGATCCCAGATTTTTGATTTGCTTTGAAAAATATCCATTGGACAAATGAATTTTTCTTTCAAAGGAATGAGGGGTGATTGCTCTAAATTGCAAATACATAGCGATTCTTTCAATTGGTTTCATAACATTTTATTTAATTGGTAATAGAACATATCCAATATTAAAAATATTATATAAGCAATATCTAAAACATAGGCCTCATATTACATAAACATAGGCCTCATATTTTATTAAAACCTATTGTTTTTCGCTTAATTCTAACCATCTAATTTCTGCCAATTCCAATGCTGCATTGACTTCTGTTAGTTTTTCACTAATGGAAATAATTTCCTCGTAATTTAAATTGGTACTATTTAATTGAGCTGTAAAAGCTGTTTTCTTTTCTTCTAGAAGGGGCATTTCCTTATTTAAGGTTTCGAATTCTAGTTTTTCTTTATACGTCATTTTCTCTGCCACCTTCTTTTCTAAAGATGCAGCAATGGGTTTAATTGGTTGCTCAACTGGAACGACCACATGCTCTTTTGACGAGCTTATATCTGAGCTTACCGAAGCATAGCTTTGCTTAGATTTTTCCAGTATCCTAAATTGTGTATAGTTTCCTGGATAATCACGAATCACTCCATCCCCTTCAAAAATAAATAAGTGATCTACTAATTTATCCATAAAGTATCGATCATGCGACACCAATAATACACAGCCCGCATAGTCTAATAAAAATTGTTCTAGTACGGCTAGGGTTGGTAAATCCAAATCGTTGGTAGGTTCATCCAATATTAAGAAATTAGGATTCTTAAATAATATGGTCAGTAACTGTAAACGTTTTTTCTCTCCTCCACTTAATGCACTTAAGTAAGTGTACTGTTTGTCGGGGGTGAATAAAAATAACTCCAAAAATTGAGCTGCACTTAAGGAGCCTCCACTTGCTAATGGAAATTGTTCTGCAAAAGTTTTTAAATACTCAATAACGCGCATATCCTTTTTATACACCAAGCCCTCTTGTGAAAAGTGGCCAAACACAATGGTATCCCCTACATTTATTTTACCACTATCCGGCTGTGTGATGCCTTGTAGTATTTGTAAAAACGTACTCTTCCCCACTCCGTTCTTTCCAACTACGCCAATGCGTTCCCCTTTGCTAAATATATAATCAAACCCTTTTAATACCACTAAGTCGCCATAGGATTTATACACTTTTTTGGCCTCTATAATTTTTCCCCCCAATCTGGTCATTTTCATATCCAATTGCAAATTGGTATCATCAATTTTTTGCTTGGCCCTGGCTTCTACCTCATAAAAATTATCTTGTCTGCTCTTGCTCTTGGTAGTTCTTGCTTTGGGCTGCTTGCGCATCCACTCTAATTCCTTTCTAAATGTATTCTTTGCTTTATCAATACTGGCTAATTCCGATTCTATACGTGCTGCCTTTTTTTCTAAATAATTTTCATAGTCCCCTTTGTAACTATACAATTTCTCCCGCTCCATTTCCCAAATCTCATCCGTTACCGCTTCTAAAAAATATCGATCATGCGATACCAATAATAAGGTTACTTTTTCTTGTTCCAAATAGTTCTCTAACCACTCAATCATATTTAAATCCAAGTGATTGGTGGGCTCATCCATTAACAATAAAACATGTTTAGGTTCAAATCCAATTTGAATTAAAGTCTTTGCTAATGAAACTCGCTTGCGTTGACCCCCACTTAATTTAGAAACCGGCTGCTCTAAATGATGAATATTTAATTGCGTAAGTATGGTTTTTACCTTCGATTCAAAATCCCAGGCATTGTTCTCTTCCATTTCCATAATGGAATTGGTAATCAGATCCTCGTCCTCCGATTCCATAGCCATTTCATAATTACTTATGGCTTTCATGGTAGGATGATGCTGATTAAAAAGGTTCTGTGTCACGGTCGCCGTTTCAATAAATTGAGGCTCTTGTTCAAACATCACCAAATGAACGTCCTTGTGAATTTTACAAGTGCCTTCATCTGGGTGCTCTTTTCCCGATAAAATATTCAATAAAGTGCTTTTCCCAACGCCATTTCGGGCAATTAAGGCTATTCGGTCTCCTTCATTTATATTAAAGCTAATGCCCTTAAAAAGGGGGGTAATTCCATAACTTTTAGTGAGTTCTTCTACTGATACATAATGCATGGCGCAAAGATAAGCTCCACATGCAAGGAAGCCGTATTTTATTGTACTTTTGTCCTCAACAAACTTAAAAAGTTTACAAATGAAGCAATTTGAGGTGCCCAATGGATATCGAAGCCGATTAATTACTGCCATTAAGCAGAAAAGAAAAGCAGATGATAAATTAAAAAAAGATTTTACTCCTACCCTGTTGGATTTAGGCACCGTGCAATTTTATTTAGCGCGTCATTTAGGATTTTGTTATGGGGTAGAAAATGCCATTGATATCGCGTATAAAACCATTGAAGAAAATATAGGAAAACGAATTTATTTATTAAGTGAGATGATTCACAATCCGCAAGTGAATGCCGACCTCATTCAAAAAGGTGTAAAATTCTTACATGATACCAATGGAAATGCAATTATACCACTAGAAGAATTAACAGCCGATGACGTTGTGATGATTCCTGCCTTTGGAACCACTTTAGAATTAGAAAAAGTAATTCAAGATAAAGGCATTGAAATTCAAAAATATAATACAACCTGCCCTTTTGTTGAAAAGGTTTGGAATCGAAGCGACCAAATTGCTAAAAAAGGATACTCTGTTGTTATACATGGTAAACCAAAACATGAAGAAACCAGGGCTACTTTTTCACATGCAGCTGCCAATACACCCACATTGATTGTTAATGACATGGAAGAAACTATTGTGTTAGGTGATTATATTTTAGGGAAGATGAGTGTGGATGCATTTAAAGAATTTTTCGCTGGCAGATACTCTATTGGATTTGATCCCATTTTGGACTTATTAAAAATTGGTGTTGTGAATCAAACTACACAACTAGCAACGGATACACAAGCCATTTCAGATTATTTAAAGCAAATAATTATTAAAAAATATGGCGCGGAAAATATAGAAGCACATTTTGCAGATACCCGCGATACCCTATGTTATGCGACCAATGACAATCAATCCGCAGTCATTGGTTTGTTGGAAACCAGTGCCGACTTAGCCATAGTCATGGGTGGGAAAAACAGCAGTAACAGTTCTCATTTAGTAGAATTGTGTGAGCAAAAACTACCTACTTATTTTATTGATGATGTTAGTAAAGTGGTGAGCGAAAGCGAAATAATTCATGCCGATTGGAAAAATAAAACGGCTCAAGTCGTTCATAATTATTTACCTCAAAAAGAGACGGTGAAAATACTAATGACCAGTGGCGCTAGCTGCCCTGATGCAGTCGTAGAATCTGTTATCCAAAAAATAGCAGGTTATTTTGGTAAGGAAGCAGCATTGGATCAACTAATTCTTGACTGGGAAAAGCACCAAGCGATCTAATGATTCAAATATGAGTTCATTCGTATAGAAATTTGCGCGCTACAAACTTTTTGACTTATCAATACTTTCTTTGGCCCAGTTGAATGCAATTTCAAATTGCGCTGCTCTATCTATATTGCTATTGTCCAATACCAGCGCATCCTCCGCCTGTTTTAAAGGACTATGTTCCCTCGTACTATCAATATGATCTCTATGTTGTAAATTTTCTGCAACGGCTTCCATTGTAATTGAAGGATCGGTTGCTTGTAATTCTAAATAACGTCTATTGGCTCTGATTTCCGGCTGCGCAGTTACAAATATTTTTAATTCAGCATTGGGAAAAACCACCGTGCCAATATCACGACCATCCATTACAATTCCTTTTTGTTGCCCCATGGCTTGTTGTTGCGCCACTGCAAAATCGCGCACTGCTGCAATAGCAGCCACTTCACTCACTTTTGAACTCACTTGCATTTCACGAATAAGGAGTTCCACGTTTTCTCCATTCAAAAACATATCACTTTTAAGTGTATTTGAATTGTATTCAAAGTGCAACTTTATATTATTTAAAGCTTTTACAATAGCTGTTTCATCCTGAAAAGAAATATGATTTCTCAAAAAATAAAGTGCAATGGCTCTATACATAGCACCTGTATCAATAAACACATACTCCAGCTTTGCTGCCAAAGCCTTTGCCAAAGTGCTTTTACCGCAGGATGAAAATCCGTCTATGGCTATGATTATTTTATTAGACATGTGCTTTTGTTAAAAGAATGTATTAATGATAGTTTATTGAATACAGTTAAAATTTAAATATTAAGGGGCGACCGGAATAGTTTGTGTTTTAGGTAAATTTGCATTACGAATCGCAATTTGACGAACAGCTTGTGAAACCACCGCTCTTAATGCTTCTTTTGAAATTTCGTCATCCCCTACCATCGCGGGTACGCCAGCATCACCCCCTTCTCTAATGCTTTGCACCAAGGGTACTTGACCTAAGAATGGCAAATCATATTCCTCGGCTAAATTACGACCGCCATCCTTGCCAAATAAATAATATTTATTGTTTGGTAATTCTGCTGGTGTGAAATATGCCATGTTTTCAATGAGTCCAATGATAGGAACATTTACATTGGCTTGACCAAACATTGCAATTGCTTTTTTAGCATCTGCCAACGCTACGGTTTGTGGAGTGGTTACAATCACAACACCGGTAACAGGAACCGTTTGCATAATGGTTAAATGAATATCTCCAGTGCCCGGTGGCATATCAATTACTAAATAATCTAATTCGCCCCAATCCACATCATTTATAAATTGTCTTATCGCACTACTCGCCATAGGACCTCTCCAAACAACGGCATCTTTTTCGTCCACTAATAAACCAATACTCATTAAATGAATCCCAAACTTTTGTATAGGCAGAATAATCCCTTCTCCATTTGCATCTCTCATCATAGGTCTTTGTCCTCTTACCCCAAACATGATAGGCACACTAGGCCCATAAATATCTGCATCCATTAACCCCACTTTAGCACCCCCTTCCGCTAATGCCAATGCTAAATTTGCCGAAACGGTACTTTTACCCACACCCCCTTTGCCACTTACTACGGCAATGATATTTTTTACTTTTGATAAAATTTTGTCGTCCGTTTTTCGAATGCTACTTGTTCTGGAAGTAAAGCCAACAGTAATAATGGCTTCTTTATTCACCAATAGTTTAATTGCATTTTCACAAGCATTTTTCATCAAATCCTTCATTGGACAAGCAGGTGTCGTTAATACAATAGTGAAACCCACTTTATTGCCATCAATGACAATATCTTCGATCATATTTAAAGTCACCAAATCCTTTCCCAAATCCGGTTCCTGAACGTTACTTAGTGCTTTTAGGATGTCTGATTCTGTCATTTTTGGAAGTTTTTGTTAAAAAGTTGAAAACTCGGGCAAAGTTAATTGATGCAACCCTTATTTTAGCAAAAAATTCAAGGTTCTAGCTTAATTTTGCCCTGCTATGAAAAAGACGCTTATTATATTGACAATTGGAATTTTAGGGATCCTCGCTCAGCCAGCGATGGCACAACAAGCGGATGTCAATTCGCCCAATATTTATAGAGATTCGGTGGTTCAGCTATTTGGCGTTATTATGACCGCCGATAGTTTAAAGGCCATCCCATTTGCTAGTGTGGTAGTGAATAATAAAGGGCGCGGAACCGTCACCAACTATGATGGTGTATTTTCCATTGCCGTAAATAAGGGGGAGAAAATAACTTTCACTTGTGTAGGATTTAAAGATAGAACCATTTTAATTCCTGATAATTTAGTAGGTAACCAATATAGTGTGGTACAGCTTATGGTAAATGATACCAATTACTTACCCGTTACCATTTTAAAACCCAGACCCACACGCGCGCAATTTGATAGAGATTTTGTGAACACCAGAGTGGATGATGATTTATACGAGACTGCTAGAAAGAATACAAGCGAATCTCAGAAAAAAATAATTCTTGCTTCTTTACCTAGGGATGGGAAAGAAGCTGTTGGTGCTTCCATAAGCAATCAGGCTTCAAAATATTATTACTCTGGCCAATTACCACCAATGAATATTCTAAATCCGGTAGCTTGGAAAAGTTTTATTAACTCCTGGAAAAGAGGAGACTATAAATCAAAGAAGTAATTTTCGAGTTTTCACCAACTTTTCAAAAAATATACATGAAAAAGATAGCAGTGATTGGAGCGGGTACGATGGGGAATGGGATTGCCCATGTTTTTGCACAAAAAGGTTTTGAAGTACATATTATTGATACTCAAAAAGCAGCACTTGATAAAGCAATGGCGACTATCGAAAAAAATTTAGACCGACAAATTAACAAAGGCACCATTAATAGCGAGGACAAAGCCAACACGCTTCAAAATATAACTGCTTTTACCTCCATTGAATTAGGAATAGTGGATGTGGATTTAGCCGTGGAAGCCGCTACAGAAAATAGTGAAATTAAAAAAAATATCTTCCGCCTGATGGACGAAAAAGCAAACCCTACTTGCATATTAGCAACGAATACTTCCTCCATCCCCATTGCTCAACTGGCAGCCGTTACCAACCGTCCAGAAAAAGTTATTGGCATGCACTTTATGAACCCGGTTCCTGTCATGAAACTGGTGGAAATAATTAATGGGATAGCTACCTCAGAAGATACTACGCGCAGTATTGTAGCATTAACTACTGCCATTGATAAAATTCCTTGTGTTGTAAAAGATGCGCCCGGATTTATTGCCAACCGAATTTTAATGCCCATGATTAACGAAGCCATTTATGCATTCTCTGAAGGTATTAGTGATGCGACTACCATTGATCAAATAATGAAATTAGGCATGGCCCACCCAATGGGACCATTGCAATTAGCAGACTATATTGGACTAGACGTTTGTAAAAATATTTTAGATATTATGCATGATGGATTTAAGAACGAAAAATACGCACCTTGTCCATTATTAATTGAAATGGTGCAGCTTGGTAAATTAGGTGTGAAATCCGGAGAAGGTTTTTATAAATACTAAACAAGCAAAGCGGTCTTATAGCTTACACCTTGTAGATCTTGTATTTTATGAATGACTTCTTCTAGCCTATGTTTTGGAATTCCAATTTTTAACTCCACAAATAGTTGTGCTACTTGCTCCACCACCGAACAGTTATATTGTTTTACAATCATCATTACCTCATTCATTTGTTGATAATCAAAATTTAGCACATAATTAACTTCTACCGCTTTTTGAATAATGGGTGATAATTGTAATGCTAAGGAAGTGGTAGTTTTATACGCATTAATTAAACCAGGTACTCCTAATAAAGTGCCGCCAAAATAGCGCACCACCACTACCATAATATTGGTTAATTGTTTGCTGTCTATTTGACCTAAAATGGGTCGTCCTGCGGAGCCGGAAGGCTCTCCGTCATCACTTACCCTAAATGTAGCACCATCCACTCCTATTCGGTAAGCCAAACAATGATGCACCGCTTTAGGATGTTCTTTTTTTAAATTTGCTAATTGCTTTTTACACGCTTCAATACTTAACACAGGGAAGCTATACGCTAAAAACTTACTTCCGCGGTCTTTAAATTCTGCGACTGCTGGCTGTTCAATAGTATTGTAAAAAAAGGGATCCATTCACTAAATAATAACTGGTCAAAGCTAACGCATAATGGGCATTCATTTGTAACATTGCACTATGAGTTTACAGGAACTTAAACAGAAATGCAAAGCAACACTTGCTAGCGAATACGAAAACATTGAATTGAATAGTTTAATGTCTATTTTATTTGAACACATCACCGGCTGGGATCAACTAAAACAAGTATTAAATAAGGAGCAAAAATTACCACAAGTTAAAATAGATCAATTCCATAAGGCGCTTACCTCCCTTCAGGAAGGAATGCCTATTCAATATATAATTGGCAAGGCATGGTTTATGGGACATGAATATATTGTAAATGAAAATGTATTAATACCAAGACCCGAAACAGAAGAATTGGTCGATTGGATTATTGAATACGCCTCTATTATTGACAAGCCATTACAAGTATTAGATATTGGAACAGGATCTGGTTGTATTCCCATTGCTATTAAATTAGCACTGCCAAATTGTATGGTGGCAGGATTGGATATTAGTGAATCCGCTTTGCAAATAGCAAAACAAAATGCAACTCATTTGAATGCAGCTATTAGTTGGATGCAGGAGGATATTTTAAACACAACTTATCTACCCAATCAATTTGATATAATGGTAAGTAACCCGCCTTATATCCCATTTAAAGAAAATACAAATATGAAGGTGCAAGTAAAAAACTTTGAGCCTGGTATTGCACTTTTTGTAAAAGACGAAGACCCACTAATTTTTTATAGGACCATTGCAAGATTGGGAAAACAATATTTAAAACCCAATGGTCAATTATTTTTTGAAATGCATTATGATCAAGGCAAAGCCTTACTCGCCTTATTTGACGAAATGGGCTATCATGCAGAATTACGCCAGGATATGTTTGGGAAAGACAGAATGTTAAGGGCTAGCCTTAAACGAGCTGTATAAAAAAAGATTGAACTAAGGATTAGGATCCACCGCAACTACCGGTGTTGCGCCTAATTTTTTTATAATTTGCATTACTTGTATCGTTACGCCCAAATTAGCAACGCTATCTCCATTAATTACAACAGAAGGTTTATCAGTTTCCTTATCTAAAAATGTTTTTAATTGACCGGATAAGGAATCTATTGCGACTGGTGTTGAACCAATAAATAAATGCTGGTCTTTGTCAATAGTAACCACCACGGTTTGCTTTGCCTTGGTATCACTTTCCGATTTTGGATTAGATACCTTAATCACATTTGGATTGGCCAAAGTGGATACGATTAGAAAAAATAATAGCAAAATGAATAAAATATCATTCAATGCCCCCGTATGTACTTCGGGCTGATGCCTTAAGCGATTTCTTAAATTCATAGTACTTGTTTACGAATGCGTTGTTTCTTGTAAAATATCTAAGAAATCGGCACTTGCCGTTTCCATTTTATTCGCTGTCTTATCTATTTGAGTAGTAAGATAATTATGCCCCACATAGGCAATTAATCCAATAATTAAACCTGTTGCAGATGTTATCATTTTGGTATAAATACCGCCCGCAATGGTGTTTAAAGTATACTCCCCTGTTGAAGCAATACCATAAAACAACTGCACCATTCCTATAATGGTTCCTAAGAAACCAAACATAGGAGCAATTCCTGCAATGAGCGATAAAATATTCAAATTACGCTCCATTGCATACATTTCTAATTTTCCAACATTCTCCATGCTCTTCTCAATGGTATCCAATGGCTTACCCATTCTCAATATTCCTTTTTCAATCATCTTAGCAACTGGATTGTCGGTATTCTTAGCATAACTTTTTGCAGCTGTCACATTACCTGACAATAAATTATCCTTTATAACCAACATGAATTTAGGATCAATCGCACCTGCTTTTTTTATGGCCAACATGCGTTCAATGAACACATAAATCGCAACCACTAATAAAGCATAAAGCGGATACATAATCCATCCACCTTTCTGCAATAAACTTAATAAAGAAATTTTATTCTGAGCTACATCTAATAAAAACAACATAGGAGGTAATTTATTTTTTAAAGTTAATTTATTTCTACCAAATTTACCAATACTTCTACCGCCTTTAGCATATCTCTAACACCTATCCACTCATGCTTACTATGAATGGCTTGCATCCCTGTAAATATGTTAGGAGTGGGTAAGCCCATAAAACTCATCCTGCTTCCATCCGTGCCCCCTCTAATAGGTGTAATGATGGGCTTTATATTCGCTTTTTCATACGCTTTTATTGCTCTTTCCACAATCAAAGGGTGCTGATCAATTACTTCCCGCATATTTCGATACTGTTCTGTTATTTCCATCCTCAGTTTTACTTTGGAAAAATCTGGATTGGAATAAATTACCCCTTGGGCAATTTCCAATAATCTATTGGCATGCTCCTTAAGCTTTGGGGTATCAAAGTCCCTTACTAAAAATTCAATTCTTGCTTTCTCCGTACCACCCTCTATATGATTAGGATGAATAAAACCCATACGATCCTCGGTATATTCTGGACACCATTCATGTTTTGGCAATGCCGCCATTATTTCACCAGCCACTTTAATGGCATTTTGCATCACTCCTTTTGCTGCACCTGGATGTGCAATTACCCCTTCAATATGCAACACCAAATAATCGGCACTAAATGTTTCCATTTCAAAACTTCCTAACGCTCCACCATCCAATGTATAACCATAATCAGCGCCTAATTTTTTTAAGTCCAAGTGCTCGGTCCCTCTTCCCACTTCTTCGTCTGGGGTAAATAATATTTTAACAGGGCCATGTGCAATGCTTTTGTTTTCCATTAAATACTTTGCCATTTCCATGATAATGGTTACCCCCGCTTTATCATCTCCCCCTAATAAGGTTTTACCCGATGCAGTAATAATGGCCTCTCCAATAAATGATTTTAAATAAGGATAGTCTTTACTGGAAATAATTTGTGATGCATCATCTGGCAATACAATATCCTGGCCATCATAGTTTTGGTGTAAAATGGGTTTCACATTGGTACCACTGCAATCCGGGGCCGTATCCACATGGGCACAAAAACAAATCACGGGCAATGGCTTCGTATTAAGCTGCATGATGGTTTCTGGGATATTTGCTGGAATGGTTGCCATTACATATCCATGCGCATCCAATTGCGCATCTTCTATGCCAAAAGAAAGTAATTCTTTGACTAGCAATTCGGAAAGATTTTTTTGTTTATCAGTGGAAGGAAAATTGGTGCTGTTGGGGTCACTTTGCGTATCAATTTGCACATAACGCATAAACCTATCTGCTACTTCTAATGTTTGCAATGCCATACTTAACTATTTTTTGAAAGATGCTTGAAGATAATTTGAATTTTGCGAATAAAAAAAGGCGTTTCAAAATTTGAAACGCCTTTTACCAATTAAGCTATCCTCTTAGAAATAGCCATAATTAAAAACTATTGGACTAGAACTCAGTTATAATTTTAGAGGGCGTATTGATGTTTACCAATTCTAAATCAAAAGTTAAATCTTGACCTGCTAATGCATGATTTGCATCTAATACCACTACTTCTTCTTTCACTTCAACCACAATTACTTGAAATTGTTGCCCTTGACCATTATTCATCGTCAACGCCATTCCGATGGTTGGATTTAAATCAGCAGGAAACTGTGTTTTAGGGAACTCCACGATCATTTCTGGTTGTTTAGGACCATACGCTTCCATAAATGGAATGTGAACGGTTTTCTTTTCACCCACTGTCATTCCTAAAACGCCATTATCAAAACCTGGAATTACCATTCCGCTTCCTACTTCAAATTCTAGAGGAGCTCTTCCATTTGAGGAGTCAAATGTCTCACCACTAGTTAAAGTACCGTGATAATGCACTTGAATGGTATCCCCATTTTTTACTTGTTGCATATTGTATTTTTTAAATAAAGCACCTAGGGTGCAAAGGGCAAAAGTACATAATTATGGCAGATAAACTAACTTTGCCCCATGGACAATAAACCAAGCATTGTTTTTATGGGTACCCCTGCCTTTGCAGTCGCATCGTTGAGCGCATTATTAGCAGCAAAAATGAATGTGGTTGGCGTAGTCACTGCCCCTGATAAGCCCGGTGGCAGAGGCATGCAGCTGCAACAAAGTGCGGTAAAGCAATTTGCAATTACCCATAATCTACCTTTATTACAGCCAGAAAAATTAAAATCTCCTGAATTTTTTGAAGCTTTAAGTGCATGGAAACCCGACCTACAAGTGGTGGTTGCGTTTAGAATGCTGCCCGAAAAAATATGGTCATTCCCTCCCATGGGTACTTTAAATGTGCATGGCTCATTGCTTCCACAATACCGAGGTGCTGCTCCTATTAATTGGGCCATTATGAACGGAGAAAAAGAAACCGGTGTCACTACCTTCCAATTACAACATGCCATTGATACGGGAGATATATTATTACAAGATCGCATTGCCATTTCCGAAAATATGACCGCTGGTGAATTACATGATACTATGATGGAAGTAGGCGCTCATTTATTGGTAAAAACCTTAAATGGGATGATCAATAACAGCATCTCCTCTGTTCCTCAAAGCGAAACGGATAGTGGTGTTGAAATAAAACATGCCCCTAAAATTTTTACTAAAGACTGCGAGATTAATTGGGAACTATCCGTTGAAAAAATTCATAATCATATTAGAGGATTGGCCCCTTTTCCTGGTGCCATCACAAAAGTAGATGGAAAAATCGTAAAATTATACAGCACAAATATTGTACATGAAACACCAAATGAATTACCGGGTACATTTGTAACAGACGGAAATACATTTGCCAAATTTGCTTGTAAGAACGGGTATTTGAATATTAATGATATTCAATGGGAAGGAAAAAAGAGAATGCCCATTGCCGATTTCTTAAGAGGATATCGAAAGCCTTCATAATACGCGAAGGATTCATTTTATTAAAATACAAATATAGTTACTTGCCTAAATTACAAGCGCGCTTTGCTTTCGACTAAATAGTGAAGCCATTTTTATTGTAATGCCTTAGTGAATTCAGCCTCCTCTACGATGCCCGATTTTCTCCAAACTTCTTTTCCATTTTTATAAATGATATAGGTAGGCAAGGTTTCAAAATTTACGTGTTTCATCACGTCCATATCTACCCCTCCGTCAACAGCTAAGAAATACAATTTAGCCCCCTGCGTTTTTTTAATCTGATCAAGCGTAGGTTGCATCTTTCTACAAGGGGGACACCAACTTGCTCCTATATCCACTAATACTAAATTATTTGAGGCAAGCACTTTATCATAATCCGAGACCATCATTTGTTGCACATTGGCATTGCCTTCTACCGGCAAATTATTCATTTTCCAATTACTTAAGCCACCTTCTAAGTTCACTACCTTAAAGCCTTTCTCTATTAAATAAGACTGTGCTGCAGCACTTCTGCCGCCTACTTGGCAATACACATACACCGTTGTTTTTTTATCTAAATCCTGCGTTCTACTTTCAAATTCTTTTAAATCATTCCAGTTGGCTTGCAAGGCATTTTTAATATGGCCGCGTGAAAATTCTGTTGCAGTGCGAACATCTAATACCTGAACATTTTGTTTTTGAATTGCAATTTGAAACTCGTTTGCTGGCAAAGTACTTAGTAGCTTGGTTTCTTTATTTCCTTGCGCACAACTCACCAAAGAGATAGCCAATGTAAACAGGCTAGCAAAAAAAACGTTTTTCATAAATAAATTTTAGTAGGTAACTGAAACCTTAAAGATCTTATTTGAAATTCCTAAGATCGTTGCTGCTGCATCGCTTAAGCGGTATTGAATGGCACCACCCACGTCGGGTAAACTATTGATTACTTTTGCACAAATACTTTTTAACTCAGGCGTTGTGATTCTTACAATCGTACCAATTGGCATTTGATTGGTAAGGATGTAAAACTTGCCATCATCCCAGCCACTTAAACTTTTAAAAACAGATGCAGTTCCTTCAAGTGTTTGAATGGTAGTAGATTTAGATTGACTAGAAAACATAGTAGCATAATACCCTTCTTTGTTATTATTATCATTCAGCAATGAAGTTTTGCGAATACTATCTGCAACTCTTGTTTTAATTTGATTATCAGAAATCATTTGAAGAGAAGCTGTTTTACTATCAAGCTCTTGTTTTAACTGAGCTGAATCTTTTACAATTCTAGTAGTGGATTTACTCTTTTTTGACTTTGATCCACGTTTTGATTTACTCTTTTTGCTTTTTTTAGCAGAAACGGCGGTCTTTGCCTTTGCTTTCTTAGACTTAGTCACGGTTTGGTAGGTTGCATAATTCACAGCAGCACTACTATTTGAACTATTCAATAGACCAAGGCACACGACGAATATGAGTAAATATTTGCTAAACATGGATGCAAAGATACCGAATTGAAATGTGAATAAAAAGCGAAATTAATTCTAATTAAATTAATTTATAATGTGTATTCATCAGTATTTCAATATACGCCATGGTGTAGGATAATAATTATTAGTTCTATTTGGTAATAACTTTGCCCAACCCAGCAAAATTTGATGATAATAAACCCCTGCCCAGCCCCTTGTGCCTTCTAGCGCAATATCGGCTCGCCTTAGGTATTGGAGGGCGGTTTCGAGGTCAACTTCTATTTTTCCAAAAGGCTTATGTATCCAATGACTCATGGCTAGCGCATGGTCAGGAATCAAATCTTTCCCCTTTAATTCGCCCAAGGCCAGTCCCATTTTTTTTACATATAAATGCGACAACAATGTTTTAATTGGCATTACCATATCCAACGGTACGGCAATAATCGTATTTTGATGATTGATGTATTCATATTCCAAAGGCAACTCCAAATGGTACGCTAAAACAGCGCGTTCATTTTTTGTAATGCTATTCCAATTGAATGTGGATTGATAAAAAGTAGTACTCGGATTGTTTAGTTTTTGAAAAACACAAACAAAGAAACCTTCTCCTTTTATTTTATCCGGATAAAACCTAAATCCTTTCGCATTTGCATTTGGACTTTCAGTCAAAACTATATTCCAATTTTGAGGAATGGATAGTTCTACATTTTTCATTCCTGGTATTGCACTTATAAAATCCATTATTTTTTCATTCTCTTCAAATGAATAAGAACAAGTTGAATAAATTAAATACCCTCCTTCTTTTAAGGTATCTATACTATCCTCTACAATTCGCTCTTGCCTCGTACTACAGTGTAATACACTCTCCTCACTCCATTCATTGATCGCATCCGGATCTTTTCTGAAAAGCCCACTACCGCTGCATGGAGCGTCCACCACCAGTAGATCAAAAAAATTAGGCAATGCTTTAAAATGCGAAGGATCATTTTGTGTAACCACCACCCTGTCGCTACCCCATTTTGTTATATTCTCCACCAATATTGCATTGCGTGATTTGATGGTTTCATTAGACACGACTAACCCTTCATTAAAATAATGGGCAAGTAAGGTACTCTTGCCTCCTGGTGCCGCACATAAATCAAGTACTATTTTATTTTTCGGAGCTGGAAATATTTCTGAAATGATATGTTGAATAAACATACTGCTCGCTTCTTGCACATAGTACGCGCCGGCATGCCATAAAGGATCGGTCACGAACAAAGGCCTTTCCTTTAAATAAAAACCATTTGAACACCAGGGGATCGTAGTTGTATTGTTTAAAAAAGAATGCGCAGCAAAGTCAAATGTTTTGGCAGAGTTCAATCGAACACTGGTAATTTGATCCCCCAATTCATGTACGCGTATAAAACTTTCCTGATGATAACCAGGCAATGAAGTTAATGACGTTAATAAACTTTGTGGTAACAATGAGTATGATTTAATATCTAATGATAAAATGTTCTTTTTCTTTCTGCGCTTTTCTCAAAAATACCAACCCAATAAAAAATAAATCAATGGTTAAGGTAACCGATGGATGTGCTTTTATTTCGGCCCAAGCTTTTTCCATTTCCGCACTCCAATGAATATCATCAAAAATGAGCACCGAATCTTCATTCGATTTTTCAAGTAGGCTATTAAAATACTGTACAGTGGGCGCATACCTATGATTCCCGTCTACATAGGCTAACCCAATTTGATCCAATTTGCCAATATATTCGGGAAGTGTATTGTTAAAGTCCCCCTCCAACAATTCAATATGTTGCAACCCCACTGCATTATAAGTTTCTTTGGCAATGGCAGCTACATTAGGAGCACCTTCCAATGTTACCATCTTTGCGTTTACATTGCCCGCTGCTAAGTAGCAAGTAGTGATGCCTAAGGAAGTGCCCATTTCTACAATATGAGCAGGTTGATAATAAGCAACAATTTTATGCAGTAATTGGCTATACTTTTTTGGCTTTAACGCTGCTTTAGCAATTTGCTGAATGGATCTTTCCGTATGATCTGTTTGTCTTGAACCTGCACCTCTGTCCCACACTTCAATTTTTTGTGTATTTTCTTTTAATGCTTTTCTGCGTACTTCAATTTTGGATGCGAGAGGCGTGATCTCCTTCTTATTCAACACTTCTTTAATAAAAGTAAATACAAAGGGAGAATGCACGCCATGTCCTTTGCCATTCTCAGATTGAATTAAATACTGTACATATTTTTTGAGCAATGTGAGCGATGAATACATAAATTATTTTCTTTGCCAACATTCAAAATCAAAATCAAATGCGTGCTTTTCGTCGGCATGATTTGTTTCGGTTGATTGCTTTTCCCATTCAGTTCCTAAAACAGGGAAAAATGTATCCCCATCAATGGTAGTATGCACCCTTGTTAACCAAACTTTATTGGCCAATGGCAAAGCTATTTCATAAACCTGTCCACCCCCAATTACCATGAGTTCTTTGTAATCTTTTTTATTCGCTAAATCTATGGCTTGTTCCATCGTATTGACCACTTGGGCGCCTTCTATTTTTAAATCCTGTTGTGTAGTCAAAATAATATTTAATCTGCCAGGCAATAATTTACTACCCATAGATTCAAAAGTTTTTCGACCCATTAAAATGGGTAATGCCCAAGTAGTATTTTTAAAAAACCGCATATCCTTAGGCAAATGCCAAAGCAATTGATTGTCTTTACCAATGGCATTATTAAGGGAGGCTGCTACTACAAGGGTTATATTCATGTTGATTGTTATTATACAGCAACGGGTGCTTTAATTCCTGGATGACATTCGTAATTTTCAAGTGTGAAATCCTCAAATTTGAAAGAAAAAATATCTTTCACTTCCGGGTTTATTTTCATCGTTGGCAAATGAAATGGCGTTCTTGATAATTGCAAATGAGCTTGCTCAAAGTGATTATTATATAAATGCACATCTCCAAAGCTGTGTACAAAATCGCCATATTGTAACCCACAAACCTGCGCAATCATCATAGTTAACAAGGCATAGGAAGCAATGTTAAATGGCACGCCTAAAAATACGTCGGCACTACGTTGATATAATTGACAACTTAATTTTCCGTCGGCCACATAAAATTGAAACATATTGTGACAGGGCATCAAAGCCATCTTTTTCAAATCACCCACATTCCATGCACTCACAATTAATCGTCTACTATCTGGTGTCTTTTTAATTTGCTCAATAAGCTCCGTAATTTGATCTACCACCACACCATTGGCACCTTCCCAACTTCTCCATTGCTTTCCATACACGGGACCTAAGTCACCATTCGCATCTGCCCACTCATCCCAAATACGAACACCATTGTCCTTTAAATATTTAATATTGGTATCTCCATTTAGGAACCACAATAATTCATAAACGATACTTTTTAAATGCACTTTCTTAGTAGTCACTAAAGGAAATCCATCGGCAAGGTTAAAACGCATTTGATATCCAAAACAGCTTTTGGTACCCGTACCTGTACGATCTGTTTTTTGCGTGCCTTCTTCTAAAATATGTTTTAATAAAGTCAGATATTGTTGCATGCTGCAATTTACAACCATTGCCTCTTAATAGGAAACATTTTAAAGAGATGGGGAGAAGCTGTGAAAAATAAAAACTTACTTATTTGGTTGACTTTCGCCTTGCCAATTCTGTCTTTAATAGTACCAATTCCTTATTGGTTTGGCCATTTACGCTTGTATTTTCCTCGGCCCTGCGCATTAAATACGGGATGACTTCATTGATGGGCCCAAAAGGCAAATATTTACTAACATTATACCCTTGTACTGCCATATTAAATGTGATGTGATCCCCCATCCCAAATAACTGAGAAAAATGAACATGTTGGTCATTTTTCTCAAAGGATAAATTAGTCATGGCGGTAGCAATTGCGATATTGCTAGCCTCATTATGTGTAGCCAGTAACAATGAAATAGTGTCTTTGTTGCTTATACAATAAGTGGCTGCTGCATCAAAATCTTTATCGGTTGCTTCCTTGTTAAGATGTATAGGAGATGCATACCCTAATTTTATGGCACGATCTCTTTCCTTTTCCATATATGCACCACGCACCAATTTTGCCCCCAACAAAAATCCACCTTCTTTTGCTAACCTATGTGATAATTGTAAAAAAAGTAAACGATCGTTTCTGTATAATTGATAGGTATTATAAATAACTACTTTTTCTTTGTTGTATTCTTTCATCAATTCAATCGCTAAACGATCGATAGGATCTTGTATCCATGTTTCTTCTGCATCTAATAAAATACCCACTCCTTTTTCTTGTGCAACATCACAAATAGCATACATCCTTTCTCTAACCCTTTCCCATGCTGCATTTTCAGACTCACTATCATGTATACCGCTTCTTAATCGGGGGGCTTCATTTAAATGTTCTAATAAAATATGACTTGCAATACCGGTTATTTTAACACTTATAAATGGAATATTATTTTGTGTTGCTGCAAAGTCAATCGCTTCAATAATATGTGACGTCACGTCATCAAAATTAGACTCTCCCTCTTTTGCTTCTACCCCATAATCCAAAATAACTTGTACATCATAAGAACCTAATAATTTTGCTGTTCTTGCCGACTCTTCCAAAGTTTCACCGCCTACAAATTGCTTAAACACCGTATTTCTTAAAATCCCATTGATTGGAAAACCCATTTTCATTAAGAAGGGCGTCACTTTCGTTGCAAGCGATACCATCAATGGATTTTGAATCACACTTATTAAAAATTTTGCTTTCTTTAAATCAGGAGTACTTTTGTATGCAAAAGCATTTTGGGTATTGTCAAAAGATAGGTTCATGCTAACATTGGTTCGTATTGCAAATATCGGTTGGAAAATGGGAATGACAAAGAAATAGTACCTTTAAAATCATACAAATTAATCGCCATGGATTTGAAAATTACGAAGACAGAGATTTACATGTTTAAAATACCCATGGTACCATTTACCATTGCCACGGGGACCATGGAATTTGCGCAGAATGTGCTTATTAAAATACATACCAATGAGGGTATCATTGGACTTGGCGAGTGTTCTGCCTTTCCAATGATTGTTGGAGAAACGCAGACCAGTTGTTACCATCATGCGAAAGATTTTGCTGCATTTTGGAAAGGAAAAAATCCTTTAGAAATACAAACAAGACTTGCAGAGTTAGATAAAATCATAGCCGGCAATTATACCATTAAAAGTGCTTTTGATATTGCCCTGTATGATATTGCCGCTAAAGCTGCCAACCAACCATTGTATGCATTTTTGGGAGGCAAACAAAAGGCCATTGAATCGGACTTAACCATTGGCATAGATAGCCCCGAAAAAATGGCAGAACAAGCCATTGAATTTAAAGAAAAGGGCGTTACCATGATAAAAGTTAAGTTAGGAAAAGAGCCTGCAATAGATATTGAAAGAATACAAAAAATAAGAACCGCCATTGGCAGTGACCTTAAATTAAGAATTGACGCAAATCAGGGATGGTCCAAAGAGGATGCACTGCCGGTTTTAAAAAGCCTTTCTCAATTTGATATAGAATTTTGCGAGCAGCCCATGCATAAATATTATGACGACTACCTACCCGCTTTATGTGCCGCTTCCCCGATACCTATTATGGCTGATGAGTCCGTTTTTACGCATCATGATGCACGAAAACTAATTGCCAATAAAGCATGTCATTTAATCAATATTAAATTTTCGAAAAGTGGCGGCATTCAAGAAGCCATTAAAATACAATCCATTGCTGGTGAAAATAAGATGGCTTGTATGATGGGTGGTATGCTAGAAAGCCGTTTAGCTTTAAGTGCCAAAATGCACTTTGCCATGGCACATGAGCATGTTAAATACTATGATATGGACACTTGTTTATTAGGCCATTTGGTGGACCCTATAATAGGCGGCGTCCAATTTAAAGGAATGCACTTAAGCATTGGCGAAACGCCGGGACATGGTGCGGATGTAGATCCAGATTATCTTTCAAAACTTGAGCACTGCGTTGTATAAGTAGTTGTATATTTGAAATATAATTACAAAGTATGGAAGCAAGAAAAGCAAGTGATTCATTTATCACCATGAACGAATTGGTTTTGCCCAACGATACCAACACATTTGGCGACTTAATGGGAGGTAAACTTATGTATTGGATGGATATTGCAGCGTACCTTTCTGCTGCAAAGCATTGTAACTCGGCAGCAATGACTGCATCGGTAGATAATATTAGTTTTAAGACCCCTATTAAATTAGGAAATGTGATTTGTATAGAAGCCATTGTTACGCGCGCGTTTAATACGTCTATGGAAATACATTTAAAAGTGTGGAATCAAAATATGATTTCACAAACAAGGGTATTGAGTAATGAAGCGTTTTTTACTTTTGTTGCATTAGACGAAAATAAGCATCCTAAAAAAGTACCTGAAATTATTGCAGAAAGCGAAGAGGAAATTAAATATTATGATGGCGCATTAAGACGTCGTCAAATGAGATTGATATTAGGTGGAAAAATGAAACCTGATGATGCTACTGAATTAAAAGCGTTTTTTACACACGACTAAGCTTCCTTTAAAGCATGATGCTTTCCCTTAAGCATAAAGTCTTTGCTTTGCTCAATCGCTTCCATCACTTGTGAAAGAATTTCTTCTACAGGCGCATTATAGTCAATATTGAGTGGTGGTTTAATACGTACAGTTAATATAGTACCCACTTTTTTAAACGTAAGTCCTTTTTTTGTGAATGCACGCCAAAATCCATTGATTACAACGGGCACCACCACTGGTCTATTATTTTTAATGATATGTGCAGTTCCTTTTCTGCCAGGGGCAAAAGGCTTTGTGGTTCCTTGCGGAAATGTAATCACCCAGCTTTTTGACAATGCCTGATCAATTTTTTGTGTATCCACCGAATCTCTTTCTCGGCTTACATCCATACCCTCGGCTCTCCAAGTTCTTTTTACGGTTAATGCGCCTCCTAATTTAAACAACCTGGACAACCAACTATTATTCATGGTTTCTTCCGCTGCCACAAAATAAAGATTGGTGAATGGACTTAATAAATAATAAGGGATACCTAATTTATTATACTTGCGCCATTTGAAGGCACAAAAAATATGTACAAAGGCAATTACATCTCCAAAATAAGTTTGATGATTACTTACAAACAATACTTTTTCCTTAGGTAAATGGGTTAAGTGCTCGGTCCCCTCAATTTTAATAACATTAAATAAAGCAAGCCCTGGATACGTAAACAAACCTACTAATCCATATATAATAGAGCGGAAAATTCTGATATTTTTTAACCGATCAAATAAGGTCATTATACAATCAATTGTTAGAGGTGCAAGATAGCACAAATATTGTATCTTTAGGCAATGAAAAAGTCGGCAGTAATTTTTGATATTGATGGATTGTTAATTAACAGTGAGCCTTTGTGGAACAAAGCTGCGACCGAAATTTTTAGACAATACGGTGTTATATTAACGCAACAACAATATGCAATTACGACAGGACTTAGATCGAAAGAATTTGTCGCATTTTGGTTACATCAATTTAATGTACCCGTTAGTCAAAATGAAATTGTCGAAAAAAGGATTATTGAATTAGCACTTGAACTCATTGATAAGGAAGTTACTTTAATGCCAGGCGTAGAACATGTATTTGAATTTTTCTTACAGCAAAATTTTAAAATGGGCTTAGCCAGTTCCTCGCCGATAGAATTAATTGAATGGGTAAAAGATAAATTAGGTATTAGAAGTTACATACATGCAAGTTGTTCGGCACAGCATTTGCCTTTTGCAAAACCACATCCACAAGTTTATTTAGATTGTGCGGCTGCAATGCATACCAATCCACTTGCTTGTATCTGTTTTGAAGATTCCTATTACGGCATGATTGCTGCAAAAGCGGCAAGAATGACTTGCGTAGTGGTACCCGCTGCCGAAGATATAAAGCTAGAGCACTGGGGTGCAGCCGATTTAAAACTTTCCTCTTTACAAAATTTTGGGGCTTTACATTTTAACATGCTAAACCCTTAAACTACGGACCCCATGAAATTAGCAAAAGAAGTTATAGGGAAAGAGCTGGATGAATTTGAAAAGCATTTTAAGGATGCTGTTAAAAGTAGGGTGGCCCTCTTAGACAGAATCATGCAATATATTGTCAAGCGAAAAGGAAAGCAAATGCGACCTATGTTTGTATTGCTGTCTGCTAAATTACATGGTGAAATCACCCCCTCCTCCTATCGTGCTGCAAGCTTGGTGGAACTTTTACATACTGCAACCCTAGTCCATGATGACGTGGTGGACGATGCATTAGAAAGAAGAGGCATGTTTTCCATTAATGCATTATGGAAAAATAAAATTGCAGTATTGGTTGGCGATTATTTATTGTCAAAAGGATTATTACTTTCTCTTGAAAACAAGGACTTTGAAATATTGACTATTTTATCTAATGCAGTCAAAAAAATGAGCGAGGGAGAGTTATTGCAAATGGAGAAAGCAAGAAACTTAAATTTCGATGAGTCGGTATATTATGAAATTATCAATGGCAAAACGGCCAGCTTACTTTCATCTAGTTGTGGCGCAGGGGCTGCCTCTGTAACCAAGGATGAATCTATTATTCAAAAAATGCGTGAATTTGGCGAAATGGTGGGGATGGCATTTCAAATTAAAGACGACTTATTCGATTATGGAGACGCTGTGATTGGGAAACCAACAGGTAATGATATCAAAGAAAAAAAATTAACCCTGCCGCTAATACATATTTTACAAAAGGTGGAGCCAGGATTAAAAAAAGAGATTATCAATATTGTAAAAAATAATAACAACGATAAAAAGAAAGTCAAATTCGTTATTGACAATGTAGTAGCCAATGGCGGCATTGAATACGCAACACAAAAAATGATTGAATACCGAGACAAAGCCATTGCCATTTTATATAGTTTCCCTGAAAGTCCATCAAGAGCGGCACTTGAAGAATTAGTTCGTTACACAACCGACCGCGCCTACTAATGGAAAAAAGATGGAACCTTATATCAGCAGATCCTGCAAAAGTGGGCGCTTTAAAAGAGGCGCTTAAAATACATCCCATTCTTTGCGAATTACTTGTACAAAGAGGTATCAGTGATTTTGAAGCAGCCAAACAATTTTTCAGACCAAGCCTTGATCACTTGCACGATCCATGGCTTATGAAAGACATGCGCAAAGCGGCAGACCGCATTAGAGAAGCCATCACCGCAAACCAAAAAATATTAGTCTTTGGAGACTATGATGTAGACGGAACCACTTCGGTAGCCACCTTATTCCAGTTTTTAAAACAGCTGTCGCCTCACATTGATTATTATATTCCACACAGATATAAAGAAGGATATGGTATTTCAAAAATTGGAATTGATTTTGCAAAGGAAAATAATTTTGACTTAATTATTTCTGTAGACTGTGGCATTAAATCCACCGAACTTATAACCTATGCTACATCCTTAGGTATGGATTTTATTATTTGCGACCACCACTTGCCTGATGAGATATTACCGCCAGCCGTGGCAATATTAAATGCAAAGCAAGTGGATTGTACTTATCCTTATAAAGAATTATGCGGTTGTGGTGTTGTATTTAAATTAATTACCGCTTTGGCACAGGAATACAATTTGCCTGCCGAATCTTATTTGCAATATTTAGATCTAGTAGCAACGGCTATTGCTGCTGACATTGTCCCCATCACGGATGAAAATAGAACACTGGCTTTTTTTGGTGTTCAAAAAGTAAATGATAACCCTTCCCAAGGCTTAAAAGCATTGATGGAGTTGGCAAAACAGTCAGGACCGATGCGCATTACTAATTTAGTATTTGCAGTAGCCCCGCGTATTAATGCTGCCGGACGAATGGACGATGCAAAAAAAGCAGTTCACTTATTTATTGAACCCGATTACGAAAAAGCATTGGCATTTGGATCGGTATTACAACAAGATAATTTAGATCGTCGGGAAGCCGACACCACCATTACAGAAGAAGCTTTAGCACAAATAGAAGACGACCACTCGCATTCTGCTAAAAAATCCACCGTTGTTTTTCAACCCCATTGGCACAAAGGCGTGGTGGGCATTGTAGCAAGTAGATTAATTGAAAAGTATTACAAACCCACCATTGTACTTACTCAAAGCGGTGATGTAATTGCAGGAAGTGCAAGAAGTGTAAATGGATTTAATTTATATGAAGCATTGCATGCATGCCGAGCGCATTTAATTGGTTATGGCGGTCACTTTGCCGCTGCAGGAATGACCATGTCTGTAGATGCACTCGAAGGATTTAAAATTGCATTTGAACAAGCCGTAGCCGCTCGTATAACCGAGGAACAATTAACTCCTGAAATTACGATTAATGCGGACCTCCCTTTAGATGAAATAGGTTTGCACTTTTTTAATATCATTGCACAAATGGAACCCTTTGGACCAGAAAATATGCGCCCAATTTTTATTGCTAAAGGCGTCTTCGATACAGGTTATACAAAATTGGTAAAAGAACAACACATCAGCTTTAGTGTTACGCAGGGGAAATCCAATGTGCGCGGCATTGGTTATAATATGCCGGAACATTTAAATATTGTCAAGTCTGGCAAACCCTTTGATGTCGTGTTTCAATTGCAATTAAACGAATGGCAAGGCACGCAGTCGGTGCAAATGCAAGTGATAGACGTTAAACCCACTACATAAAAAAAGTGGCCCCTATAGGAGCCACCTTATCTTATTTCAGTAAGTCAACACTTCGATTAATAAAATTAGTTAGCTCCGCTCCGGTTAATAAACCCTGGGACAATAGAGCTAAGTCGGCTAAATTACGCGCCTGCTTTTGTTGCTTTTCCAAATCTGTCTCTTTTAATAGTGCTTGATAAATAGGATGATTCCCGTTAATGGTTAAATGCACCTCATCCGGCATTTGCGCATAAAAAGCAGTCATCCCACCGCCGCCCATGCTAGCCATGTCTTTCATACGACGCATAAATTCGGGGCGCGTAGCAATCACTGGCGCTGCTTCGGCACTCAAGCCTTTCACTTCAACGGTTAATGTAATATCAGGTACCTGGAATTCAAATAAGTTTTTTGCTTGTTCTACTTCCTCTTTACTTAAAACAGAATCTACGTTTTCTTGTTTATCAATTAAATTGTCCACTACATCCGCGTCTACACGCACAAACTGAACACCCTCCCATTTCATTTCAACATTATTAATGAATGCAGCATCCACCATGGTTTCTAATTTCACCACTTTATACCCCTTACCCACCGCAGCTTGAATGAACGCATCCTGTTGAACTGGATTCGTAGTATATAATAAAACTTGCTTGCCGTCTTTATTTTTTTGAGTCGACTCAGTCGTAGTTTTATACTCGTCTAAAGTATAGAACTTGCCTTTTTCTGCAGCGTCTTCCAAAATCAAAAACTTATTCCCTTTTTCTAAAAATTTATCATCGGTAATCATTCCATACTTTACAAATAATCCTAAGCTTTCCCATTTGTCTTCAAATGACTTACGATCATTGTTGAAAATTTCTTCTAATTTATCCGCTACCTTTTTAGTGATATGCGCATTTATCTTTTTAACATTGGGGTCGCCTTGCAAATAGCTACGACTCACGTTTAAAGGAATATCTGGACTGTCAATAACACCATGCAATAACATTAAAAACTCAGGTACAATATCCTTAACTTCATCCGTTACAAATACTTGATTGCAATACAATTGAATCTTGTCTTTTTGTATTTCAAAGCTCTGTTTGATTTTAGGGAAATATAAAATACCTGTTAAATTAAATGGATAATCCACATTTAAATGAATCCAAAACAATGGAGTTTCTCCAAAAGGATATAATTCCTTGTAGAAATTTTCATAATCCTCCTTGGTCAATTCCGAAGGCTTACGCACCCATAAAGGGTTGGTATTATTGATGGGCTTAGCAACTTCTTCTGCAATTTCTGGATCACCTTCGGTCTTTGTCTCGGGCTTTATTGCATTGGCGTCGGTAAAATAAATGCCAACCGGTAAGAACTTACAAAAACGTTCTAATATTCCTTTAACACGATGTGCATCTAAAAACTCGGCACTCTCCTCGTTAATATGCAATACAATTTTTGTACCTCTATTGCTATAATCTACTTCGTATAATTCATATTCGGTGCTGCCGTCACAACTCCAAAAAACACCTGGCGCTCCTGTATGGCTTTTTGAATAAATATCTACTTTACTACTCACCATAAATGAGCTATAAAATCCTAATCCAAAATGTCCAATAATACTTGCGTCCTTGTATTTGGTTACAAATTCTTCGGCGCCACTAAAGGCCACTTGATTAATATATTTGTCCACTTCTTCGCCAGACATCCCTACACCGTTATCAATAATAGAGATTGTTTTTTCTTTGGCATCTAAAACCACTTCTACTTTTAATGCACCTAAATCTCCTTTGGCTTCTCCCTTACCATGTAAGGTTTTAAGTTTCTGAGCAGCATCTACCGCATTACTCACTAACTCACGTAAAAAGATTTCGTGATCACTGTAAAGGAACTTCTTAATAATCGGAAAAATATTCTCCGTTTGAACGCGTATTTGACCTTTTTGCATAATTATTCTATTTGATACTAATATAGCAATAAGGGTACCAAAGCCCCAATACTGACAAGCTGACAACTAAATGGGGGCCTTCGGGGCCGTTTGAGGTAAATTTTGCAGCCAGGCAGCACCTGTACACCGCTTTGCCGTTAACAAAATGTCATTTGTGTCTCTTAAAATAATTTGCTTTTCGTTGTTATAAACCGAGTAAACACCAATCACAATCCCATTCCCGGAGGGGGTTTTGACACCTGCAAAATCGGCATACCCACTGGTCCTTAAATATATAGTACCTCCAGTACAAAATTTTAAGCTTCTGCTCAAGCCCAATTTATTTTTCTTATCTGCATAGGTTTGACCCGTATCCGCTGCGCTAAATTCTACAGCACTAATTTGAATGAGTCTACCCTGCAAAGTATCAGACAAGTTTTTAAAACCAACCATCAGTGGATAAATGGGCTCGTTGTCTGCAACTACTTGAATATATTTCGAAAACATCGGTGTAGGAATACCCGATGTAACTAAAGTGCCACTGCTAGAATCTACCGAGGCAACCAACTGCACCATATGTCTATAATCTGTTAAAAAAAGAGATTGCGTTTTAATTTTAATTAAAGTTCCAATTGGATAGGTTTGGTATAAGGCCTGGCCGTCCAAAAGCACAACAATACCTCCTGTTTTATCTTGTACATAAATACATTTATATACATTATCATGCTCATCGTTGGCCACGACGGTTCCTTGAATATATATAGGCTGCCCAATATATTCGGCCATGCCTACTATATGCATTTTTCGAAGGCTTTTAATACTGGTAATGGAGTCGCTAAAATTACTATTTGTTGCCGCACTTGCCGATTTTTTAAAACAAGCTGGCGTTAATAATAAGTAGATGCCCACCATGGACATTACACCAAATAAACATAATTTGTTTTTCATAATTTTTATTGAATTTGTAATTGAATACGAACAGAAAAGCTAGCCCCAGCATCCATTAAATATTTTAATGCGAATTTGTCTTTATTAAACCGTAGGTAGTCAAACCTGGTTTGCTCGTAGGAGATGATGGGAATAAGTGTATTAAGTATATTTCTAGCGCTAATACTGGTGCTCCATCTATATAATTTATTTGAACTTTTAGATTTAAGCTGAAAGAATTTTGAAGCAAATGCATTCACTACAAAATGATCTTCCAATAATGTCAATTGCCGGATTTGCCCCCAAGTAATGGGGTCCACTTTATTTTTGACCCAATCACTTCTTCTAAATAAATTCATGGACACAGGACGCTCCTGAGCGAACACTGTAGTGACCCCAATTGTAACCCCGAATACAGGCTGATAGATCAACGAGAGTGCATTCACCAGTTTGGGCGTATTGCTACTGGTCAAGTTTTTTATTTGCAATAATCCCGACTCTTTGATTTGCAAATTATTTACATCCAAATATTGGTAAATAGGATTTTCTTGATAAAAACGATTTGAAAAGGTAGTGGCGTAATTCAGTTTAATATTCTGAAATAAGGGCGTCTCTAAAACAAATTCAACGCCATTATTAACGGTATGGATATTGCCAATAAAGCCATACACAAATAGTGCATAGGCATCGTGATAAAACATCTTATTCTCAGACTCATTATCATGATATTTTTGATAGAAGCTTATTGATGTTTTTAAATTAGGAGATCGATAAAAAATACTAAAGTCAAATCCGTATTTACTTTCTTGTAATGCATAAGGCGAAGCCGCTGCATTTATATCAGGATCCAAAAAAATATTTTGGTATTTTGGCGCCAACCATTGCATTAAAAATATACTTCTAAAATAAATACGGCCATTCAATTTATATAGAAGCTGTGCTTTCATATCCGCAGTCGAAAAATTATTAGACCCACTAATGCCTTTAGAATTTGCAAATAACCCATTTTGGTTATACCCAATCCTTTCAAGCCCTTCAACCCCATATCCTAACGCAATGGCCGACTCCCAAACAGGGCCCTGCTTTTGAAACTGAATCCAGGGCTTTATTTGAAAGGAACGCATGGTATAATCTGCGCCCCATCGCTCCCCCACTTTAATTTTTTGATCCGGATGCTGAATGTCCTGCTGAAAACTTAAGGCCAAAGCGTCGTCATTCATCCAACCATTGTAATTATAGAAAAAATCTCCCCCCAATAAATCTTTAATAGTGTTATAATAATGAATCTGATCTAACGCATAATGAATGCCTAATTGAACACTTACTTTTTGTTTAAAAGCATGTGAAAAAAGGATACTCCCATGCATCATTAGCAACCCACTGTTTTCTTGATTCACAATATAAAAAGAGCGTCTACTAAATGAAGCTTTATTAATTCTTGATAATTTATCAAAATCAATTTGTAAATCTTGGGGATGCTGTTGATACCATTCACGAAGTTGATTCCCCAAAGCAGTATCTGAAATATAACTGGGCAGGTATTTATAATAATCAGGGCGCGGGTCTGCAGCATTGGTCCATTCTAAATTAGATTGGGATTCCTTACCAAATATAATTCCGTTATTTACATTCACCCATGTGCGCTCATTCCATTTTTTTTGATACCTCAAAGTGACAATGGGAACATTGGTTTGTCTGGTACTTGGGAAAAATGCTTTTTGGTGATACCATCCCCAATTAGGACTATACGCCCGTTGTTGACTTAAAGTAAAGGCTTCATTTGTAGTAGTAGCGGCCCTGCCTTGATCCGAAATATTCCAAAATAAAGAAAGTCCAAGGCTAGCAGTATTATTGAATGTTTTATCAACACTAAAAAACAAATTAAGTGATTGCTTAAATCCGTTGGGCAAAACACCAAATGGCGCATCTTCTATTTTTATGGCAGTACTCATATTTAAATGATGCGGGCGAAGTCCGGTGCGATAAAGTAGCGCAATGGATTTTAATTGATTCGTATTACTTGTTTTTGAGAATGAGCTGGAAATAGTGGTGGACTTTTTCTCTTGTGTATTTTCAGAACTTAAAATTTGAATGGCAGGATAGGCCCAATATCCGTTGGCAGAATATGCGCCATTAAGTATTAAATCGTTTCTTTTAAAAGCATAATTCATTCCTGCAAATAACCGATCTCCGTTCCATTGCTTAATTGTAGACTGCCAATGAATGCCATCTATGATTTTCGCTGACTGAGCTTCTCCTCTTAGGTTCCAAGAAAAAATACGACCATTAAAGGTGACAAAGTTAAATAGTGGATTGGCAGAAGCATTCAGCATTGTAGATACCCACTCTGTGTTTGAAATTGATAACGACTCCTCCTCATGCACAATACTTTCATTCGCCACTTGCGCGCGCACAGGCAATACCCAAAAGGATATAATAATTAGTAAATAAAATATTTTTAAAGCCATTGAAAAAATTGAAATTCAAATTTGAAGTAAAAAAGAATATGAAAATCTTCGGAAAATACGCGGCAAGCATTGAAAAGAAAATATAGGTTTGGTATCCAACCATTACATAAAATAAAATATACGTAATATGATAAAGTACCTTACCTGCCTCACTTTGTTACTAATACAGGCTATCATATCAAATGCGCAATACAAAAGACAAGGACAACAAATACTCGTAGGATTTTATAACTGCGAAAATTTATATGACACCATCAATCAAGCCAATGTAGTGGATGAAGAATTCCTTCCAAATAGTGAAAAAAAATACAATCAACTGGCCTATGATACGAAGTTGGCGCGATTGGCAACGGTGATATATAAATTAGGAATCATTGAAAATGTAAATGGAATTGCATTACTAGGTTTAGCAGAAATAGAAAATAAAATGGTGCTCAATAATTTAATAACCAGCCCGCTACTAAAAAAATATCATTATAAATTCATTCACTTTGATTCGAAAGATCCAAGAGGTGTGGATGTTGCATTAATATACAATCCTGCACAGTTTACGCCCTATCAATATCTTCCCTACTCATTAACCGATGAAACCCATTTCAATACCTATGCAACCAGGGATATATTATATGTAAAGGGCCGATTAGCCAATGAATGGGTACATATATTAGTAAACCATTGGCCTAGTAGAAGAGGCGGCGAAAAAAGTTCGGCCAACAAAAGAATTTGGGCAAGCAGGATTTGCAAGAATATCATAGACAGTGTTCATGCCTTAGAACCGAATGCAAAATTTATGGTAATGGGTGACTTTAATGACAATCCAACCAATAAAAGCTTGAAACAGTTACAAATGGAGAACCCTTTTCTAAAAATGTTTAAAAATGGCATAGGCAGCTTGGCCTATAATGATGCTTGGAATTTATTTGACCAAATACTACTAAGCCCAAAATGGAATAGTCCAGCATCAGATAAAAAATCCAATTTTACTCTAAATAATTACAAATCAATTGTTTACAATAATCAAGCCTTAGTGGAAACCAATGGCAAATATGCCGGATATCCCAAAAGAACCTATATTGGAAACCAGTTTGCAGGGGGCTTTAGTGATCATTTCCCGGTAGCCCTCATTTTTACCCTTAAAATGGCCGAAAATCCACAATAATAGCCTACCTTCGCCCTCCCAAATCAGTTTTGGCTGATTCGCTCTGCTAAAGAGTGTCCACTGGGAAAAACCAATTATTTAACCAAAAAATTCAAGTAATGAACAATTACGAATTAATGGTGATTTTCACACCGGTATTATCTGAAGATGATTTTAAATCAACTCAGAAAAAATACCAAGACATCATCAAAGAAAATGGTGGTGACACTGTAGCCTCAAATCCTTGGGGTTTAAAATCACTTGCTTATCCTATCGATAAGAAAACAACTGGTATCTACTGGATACTAGAATTCACTGGTCCTTCTGACCTAAATGAAAAATTGAAAATTCAATTTTTACGTGACGAACAAATTATGCGTCATATGATTACAAGACTTGACAAGTACGCAGTTGAGTATAACCACATTAAGAGAAACGGCGGTTTCCCTGTTCACAAAGCACAAGAGGCTTAATTAAATTTTTACCATCATGGCAAAGAATGAAATAAAATACCTTACCGCGATCAAACAGGAAAAACCAAAGAAGAAATTCTGTCGTTTTAAGAAGTACGGTATCAAGTATGTAGATTACAAAGACATTGATTTTTTAAGAAAATTCTTGAACGAGCAAGGTAAAATGTTACCACGTCGTTTAAGCGGTAACTCTTTAAAGTATCAACGTAAAGTAGCTGACGCTATTAAGAAATCGCGTCAAATGGCTTTGTTACCTTATGTAACAGATTTAATGAAATAAATAAATTAGTAAACCATCCCTAATCTCGCGGCAATCATATTAAATGAAAACCAAGGCGAGTGACAGCAGTCAAATGCTGGGCTCTTGGGAACTAAAAAAATAACAATGCAAGTAATATTAATTAAAGAAGTAGACAACTTAGGTGGAAAAGACGAATTAGTAAACGTGAAAAACGGATACGCTCGTAACTTTTTATTCCCAAGTAAGCATGCAGTAGAAGCAACCTCTTCTAATTTAAAACAATTGGAAGAGCGTTTAAAAGCAAAAGCTAAGAAAGAAGCTGCGATGTTAGCTGAAATCACAAGTGTAATTGCTACTTTAACTGCAAGTCCAGTTAAATTGTCTGCTAAGGTTGGTGCCAACAATAAAATATTCGGTTCTATCACCTCTTTACAAGTAACGAAAGCAATTCGTGAACAAAAGGGATATGAAATTGATAGAAGAAGAATTTCTGTTGCGGATGAAATCAAAGAACTAGGTGCTTACAAAGCAACTATCGACTTTGGTAATGGTCAAACAACCGAAATAGATATCGAAATCGCAGCTGAAGCATAGTCTTCGGTTCCGTCAAATAACTAGGCTTGAACCTCAAGTCTACCCTTAAAACCCTTTCTGAACCCTCAGAAAGGGTTTTTTGTTAGTTTTTAGAGGGTATTTACCGATATTTGGGGGGAATTTGTGTAAATAATGATGAAATTGATAATATTATACATATCTTCGGAGACGCTAATGGAAAGCAATGTCGCCTACATTAGTTTTTAGATCACTTAATTTTAAAGAACATGAACATTTATGTTGGAAATCTTAGCTGGAACATGACTAGCGAAGATCTTGAAGCACTTTTTACTCCATTCGGAGCAACTGCAAGTGCAAAAATTGTAACAGACAAATTTAACAACAACAGAAGCAAAGGTTTCGGTTTTGTTGAAATGGCTAACGATGACGAAGCTAAAGCAGCTATCGCACAATTACACGACACTGAAGTATTAGGTCGTAACATCGTAGTAAACGAATCAACTCCACGTCCTGAAGGCGAAAGATCTTCTTCTTTCAAGAAGCCTTATGGTGGTGGTGGTAATCGTAGCGGCGGCGGCGGCGGATTCAACCGTGGCGGTACTGGCGGCGGTTACAACCGTGATCGCGGTGGTAATGGCGGTGGTGAATATAACAGATATTAATCAACCTCGTTGCAATACAACCGGCGCTCAGTGAGCGCCGGTTTTTTTATGTCCACACTTTAAAGAAAAGAATTAATTTAGAGATACTAACGAAAACGAACTTATGAAAAACAAACCCATTGTAGGATGTATGCGTTGGGGAATATGGGGTGCTAACTTTACAACAAAGCAATACGAAACCATCATCGACCAATGTCTGTCAATAGACTTGAACATATTTGATCATGCAGATATTTATGGCCACTATACCACCGAGGCGGATTTTGGTCAAGCAATAAAAGGCAAAAGTAGCTTGCGTCAGCAAATGAAGCTTATCACCAAATGTGGTATTAATATGCTTACCCCCAATAGGCCCGCTCATGCTATTAAATCCTATGATACGAGTGCTGCACATATCAAGCAATCGGTTGAAAACTCATTACAAAATTTTCATACCGATTATATAGATACTTTATTAATTCATCGTCCCGATTTATTATTAAATCCAGAAGAAGTAGCCGCTACAATTATTGAGCTAAAAGGGGCTGGTAAAATTAAAAGCTTCGGCGTTTCTAATTTCAATACGCATCAAGTAGCCACGCTTCAAAAGCATATCAAAATTGAGCATCATCAGGTTGAAATTTCAGTGACCCATATGAATGCATTTGATGACGGCACATTGGATCAATGCCAAACAATTGGAATAGAGGCACAGTCTTGGTCACCGATGGGGAACGGAATCTTTACAGAAGATTCAGAAAAAAATAAGCGAATATTAGCAACCGCTAAAATATTGTCAGCGAAATATGAAACAGGCGTCAATGAAATACTATTGTCATTCCTTTATACTCATCCAGCAAATATTTCGCCTGTGATTGGAACAACTCAGTTTGAAAGAATTATAAGTGCAAAAAAAGCAATGGAAATTCAATTAACAAGGGAAGACTTTTACAAATTATGGCAAGCATCTGCAGGTCATGAGGTTGCTTAATTTCCGTTTAAATCTAGAATGAGTATCATTTGAATAGCACGCTAACACTAAAATAAAAGTATGGAAAAAAGTTACTGGGAAAAAATGGCACCAAAATATGAAACAGAGATTTTTGATGTACTTAAAAATGATGCATCAGGGAAAATTGTAAAATCTATTCTATCTTTTGCAAGTAAAAAGAAAAGCATCATTGACATAGGCTGTGCAGTAGGAAAATGGATGCCCGTATTAGCACCTAACTTTGGAAAAGTTCAAGCCATTGACATATCAGCTAAGAATTTAAAAATTGCAGCACAAAAATATAAGCAGTTTGACAACATAAGCTATGAAAGGGTTGATATGTCTGCCTCTACAGTGCGTAAACAAAAATATGATGCAGCCATTTGTATTAATGCGATCTTAACAGCACATTTAAAAAAGAGAAATCTATTTTTTAAGCATATGGCCTCCTTTATAAAAAAAGGCGGAGACTTAGTGCTAGTGGTTCCTTCATTAGAATCAAAGTTGTATAGTCATATCATCGCCAATAAATTCAATGTAGATGATGCGAAAAATGATAAAGCACCTACAGGTAAAAGAGCTATTACACAAATAAGATACATAAAAGACGGGGTGACGGATATTGACGATGTGCCTACAAAACATTTTTTAAAAGAAGAGCTAGATCTGCTGCTTACCTTAGAAGGTTTTAAAGTGCTTGAGATAGAAAAAATAAAATACAACTGGAATACTGAATTCCATAAACCACCAACCTGGTTAAAAAACCCTAAACCTTGGGATTGGCTAGTGGTAGCAAAGAAGAAATAAAAAGTATGGGCAAAAAAAATCCTCATCAAATAAATGATGAGGATTCTTTAATAAATAAGGCAGCTACCTACTCTCCCAGGAAAACCCAAGTACCATCGGCCATGGGGGACTTAACTTCTCTGTTCGGAATGGGAAGAGGTGAACACCCCCGGCAAAACCACCTT
>CAIOYQ010000053.1 GCA_903862505.1 uncultured Bacteroidota bacterium | reverse complement strand
GGTCAAAAATAGGGGATAAATGAGCCAAAATGCCCAATTTCGCTCCAAAATGACCAAATCCAATATTTTGGTACAGAGCCTTCCACTTAGGCTTCCACCCAGGGCAAATGTGAGCATCACCAACCAAAATTGGACCGGTCCCAACCCCCATTTCGCTCGTAATTTGTTTATTCCCTTCATTTAGGCCTTTTAGTGCCCCAAAGGTGGCCTTTTTTTTCAAAAAGAAAGCCCCCGCAACCAAGATTTTTGGATCTGTTCAACCAAAGCTTACATTTTCATGACATTCGTCAACTTTTTGATACGGAGTTGCTTGAACCTCAATATTTCACGCAGAAAAAACTGAGAAAAAAAACACATCATTCAGCGCTTCGAAGCCGTTTCTTTGTTAATTTTGCGCCGTTAAAGGATATTTTTCCAAACTTGACACTGTTCGTGTATATGACAATTTTAAGAAGCCTAGCTAAGATCGTTTCGATCTTCCTCTTTATCACCTTTAGTTCATCTATCGGTAATCAATTAAATGCGCAAGATGGGAAAGCACTTTTCTCGCAAAACTGTGCATCTTGTCACGCCGTTAATAAGAAATTAACGGGTCCTGCATTAGCAGGTGTTGAAGACCGTTGGTCTGACAAAAAGAATTTGTATGCTTGGATTAAAAACTCTGCAGCATTCTTAAATACTGGCGATCCTTATGCTACCAAATTGTACAACGAGTACAATAAAACAGCAATGAACAGTTTCCCTGGTTTAGCAGATAAAGATATTGATGCAATTTTAGCTTACATCAAAACAGTTCCTGCTGCAGGTGCAACACCATCAGGTGGTCAAGCAACAGCAGGTGCTCCAGCCGAAGACTCGGATAGCACTTTAGTATTTGGTATATTAACTTTAATATTAGCATTACTTTCTTTAATCTTATTACAAGTTAACAGCAACTTGAAAAAATTATCTGATGACAAATCAGGTATCCCTGCTACAGAACCCGTTCCTTTTTATAGAAACAAAGCGTACATCGCATTCATCGCTATTATTTTATTTATCGGAGGTGGTTACATGACTACCGTTGGCGCCATGAACTTAGGACGCTCTAAAGATTATCAACCAGAACAACCAATTTATTATTCTCATAAAGTACACGCGGGTGTGAATCAAATTAACTGTCAATACTGTCACGCCGGCACTTACCAAGGTAAGCAAGCTACATTTCCAAGTGTGAATGTGTGTATGAACTGTCACGCTGCAATAAACGAATACAAAGGTGAACCTTTAGTAAGAGAAAATGGAGACATCGTAGATGGTACTGCAGAAATTAAAAAATTATACAAATACGCTGGCTTCACAGAAGGTCAACCTTGGGATGCTACAAAAGCAAAACCAATCGAGTGGGTGCGTATTCACAACTTACCGGATCACGTTTATTTTAATCATGCGCAACACGTGAACGCTGGACAAGTCGCTTGTCAACAATGTCATGGTGATATTCAAAACATGGGTGAAGTAAAACAATTTGCGGACTTAAGTATGGGATGGTGTGTTAACTGTCACAGAGAAACAAAAGTTCAATTTAAAGACAATGGTTTCTATAGTATCTATGAAAAATTCCATGCCGATTTAAAGTCTGGAAAAATTGATAGCACAAAAGGAATCACGGTAGAAAAAATTGGTGGAACAGAGTGTCAAAAATGTCACTACTAATATTTAAAAAAAGAAGCGTAATATTTTATATACATTATTATGGAGCAAAATAAGAACTGGCAAAGCTTTGGAGAATTAAACAAATCAGCTGCCTTTAATCAGGAGGTCAACAACGAGTTCAAAGAAGAACTTCCTTTTGTTGAAGACCACAGTGGTTTTTTACAAACAAAAGCACCTCGTCGTGATTTCTTAAAATATTTAGGTTTTAGTACTGCTGCCGCTGCAGTAGCTGCTAGCTGTGAAATGCCCATTAAAAAAGCAATTCCTTTTGCCAATAAACCAGAAGACGTTGTCCCTGGTATTGCAGATTATTATGCAACCACTTATGTGCAAGATGGTGATGTAGTAAGTGTGGTTGCGAAAGTGCGTGATGGTCGTCCCATTAAATTAGAAGGAAATACATTAAGTCCTATCACAGGTGGTGGAACCTCGGCAAGAGTGCAAGCTGCGGTGTTAGATTTATATGATACTGCTCGTTTACGTTTCCCAACCATCGCTGGTAAAGAAGCAACTTTCGAAGCAGTGGATAAAGCAGTTGCTGCCGAGTTATCAGGTAATATCGTAATTGTTACAAGCACAATCACTTCTCCAACAACCAAAGAAGTTGTTGAAAAATTCAGAAAAAAATATCCGGGTAGCAAGCACGTTACTTATG
>CAIOYQ010000052.1 GCA_903862505.1 uncultured Bacteroidota bacterium | reverse complement strand
TTTATTTTTGCATTAGGATTACTTTCGTATACGTATTGGTTTGCTTTATCCTTAAAAGTGAGTCCAATTGAAAAAAGCACCGTGAGTTTGGTTGCCCAACAAAAATTAGTGCGCATTCGTCAATGGGCTTGGGTGATTATTCCTATTTTATGTATCCAAGTGATATATGGTGCACTGATGGCTGGACATAAGGCTGCAAATGTAGCAAGTACCTGGCCCACTATTAATGGAGCCTGGGTGCCAGACGGCTTAACAAGTAAGGATTCTTTTTTATTGAATGCGGTTAACAATACTATTTGGATTCATTTTGTACATAGAGGGCTGGCTTATATTTTATTAGCCGTCGTTTTATTTTGGACCATCAAAATGAATAAACTCAGCCGTAATTTGTTTTGGAGTAAGATTAAAATGCTTCCTTTGTTGTTGGTTGGGGTTCAGGTTTTGTTGGGCGTATTAACGGTGCTTTCTAGTACCTCCATTGTGCCTGGAGTTTGGGCAAAGTTTGAATGGTTTGCACAATTACATCAGTTGGTGGGTATGTTATTATTATTAAGTGTAGTAAATATTTTATTTGCTACTAAGGAAGTATAAAAATAGAAAGGGAACATTTAGAAAAATTTAAACAGGGCCTTATGAATAAAGATATTGCAAGTATCAGAAGGGATTATCAGTTGGCTTCTTTAGACGAAGCTTCTAGTGCTGCGCATCCCATGGATCAGTTTGGACATTGGTGGGAAGAGGCGATACAAAGTAATATTGATGAAGTAAATGCGTTTACTCTTTCTACCATTGCATTGAATGGTGCACCCGCTGCGCGTGTTGTTTTATTAAAAGGGTTTACCCCACAGGGCTTTGTTTTTTTTACCAACTATGATAGCGATAAAGGAAAAGAAATTGCTGCCCATCCAATAGTAGCGATGAACTTTTTTTGGAAGGAATTAGAAAGACAAGTGCGCATTACGGGTACCATTAAAAAAGTGAGTACCGAAGAAAGTGAACAATATTTTCATACACGTCCTATTGGCAGTCAAGTGGGTGCTTGGTCCTCTCCGCAAAGTCAGGTGATACCTAGTAGAGAATATTTAGAAGGGTTGATGAATGCGAATGTCGAAAAATATAAGGATGGCAATGTGCCTTTACCTCCGCATTGGGGTGGTTATATAGTACATCCAACGAGTATCGAATTTTGGCAGGGCAGGAGCTCTCGCTTGCACGACCGCTTGCATTATAATTTACAAGAAAATCATAGCTGGACGAAAGTTAGATTGGCGCCTTAGGATTTGTTATAACTACTTTTTGCGCGCGATCACTTTCTTCGCAGCTTCTACAATATTCACTGCGTCTAATCCGTACTTCGTTAATAATTGAGTGGGTGTTCCACTTTCTCCAAATGTGTCTTTGGTGCCAACATATTCCTGAGGCACTGGACAATTTTTTGCAGCTACTTGTGCAACCACATCTCCCATACCACCAATAATATTATGCTCTTCGGCGGTGACTACACAACCTGTTTTTTGTAAACTCTTTATAATCGCTGCTTCGTCCAATGGTTTAATAGTATGTAAATTAATTACCTCTACACTTATGCCTTCTGCTTCTAATTGTTTACCTGCTTCAATCGCTTTCCATACCAAGTGACCACATGCTATAATTGTTACGTCCGTTCCTTCTGCTAATATTTGTGCTTTGCCAATTACAAAATCACTTCCGTCTTCTTTGGTAAAGTTGGGCCATTTTGGACGACCAAAACGTAAGTACACAGGACCATGATAACTTGCTATTGCTTTAGTAGCCGCTTTCGTTTGGTTGTAATCACAAGGAACGATCACTGTCATACCTGGTAACATTTTCATGAGTCCAATATCCTCTAAAATTTGGTGTGTTGCTCCGTCTTCGCCCAATGTTAATCCTGCATGGGATGCACAAATTTTTACATTCTTATCGGAGTAAGCAACCGATTGTCTAATTTGATCATACACACGACCTGTACTAAATCCAGCAAAAGTAGTTGTGTATGGAATTTTGCCTCCAATGGTTAAACCTGCAGCAATCCCAATCATGTTGGCTTCGGCAATACCTACTTCAATAAAACGATCTGGCATTTCTTTCATCAATGGGCCTAACTTAAATGACCCCGCTAAGTCCGCGGTTAATACTACTACGTCTTTATTTTCTCTCGCAATTTCTAAAATACCATCCCCAAATCCGGCTCTGGTTTCTTTTTCGTTTTGTGCTACAATGTCTTTTACGTTCATAAAGTATAGGTTGTGCTTTTCAGCAGTAAGGTAAACAATTTTGTCGCTTCAATTAGTTTTCAAAGGTTGAATAAAAGTACGGGGTCTTTGCTTCAAACTCTGCCGCACAAGTATCTACCATTTTATATACTCTGGTAATGCCTAATGCTTTACGCTTTTCATATACTGCGTCGTCATTGGTGTTGCCGTGAAGTACTTTTGCAATTTGCATATCACTAAAACCATGCTTCTTTGCTTCTTTTAATGTTTCCGTTGGAAGACTCTCTAATGTATGCTTCATTAATTCTTTTTCAATGTCGCAAATAATTCTTATTTGGTATAAGAACCAATTGTCAATACCTGTTGCCGCTGCAATAGATCGCACTGTGGATCCTTGCATTAAAGCGTCTTTAATACGGAAGATACGATCCCATTTTGGTGTCTTAATGTATTCCATTAATTCTTCGTTCTTCATTAAACTCTTTCCGTAATATCCTAAACCTATGGCTTCATTCTCTAAACTTTGACAAGCTTTTTGAATGGCTTCGGTAAAACTTCTTCCTATCGCCATTACTTCACCCACACTTTTCATTTGTAATCCCAAGGTATCATTAGCGCCTTTGAATTTATCAAAATTCCATCTTGGTACTTTTACAATTACATAATCTAATGCAGGTTCAAAGTAGGCGGAAGTGGTTTGTGTAATTTGATTTTTTAATTCATCCAAATGATATCCAATGGCCAACTTCGCTGCAATTTTTGCAATTGGATAACCTGTAGCTTTGGATGCCAATGCAGAAGAGCGAGATACACGTGGATTAATTTCCACTGCAATTAATTCTTCTGTTGCTGGATTTAATGCAAACTGCACATTACAACCTCCAGAAAAATTTCCTAAACTACGCATCATCAACATTGCTTTATTGCGCATTTCCTGAAAAGCAGTATCACTCAATGTCATAGCAGGGGCTACGGTAATAGAGTCTCCCGTATGCACACCCATTGGATCTAAATTTTCAACGGTACATATAATCACCACATTATCGGCCTGATCTCTTAATAATTCTAATTCATATTCTTTCCATCCCAACACCGCTTTCTCTACCAACACTTCATGCATAGGGGATGCTTTTAATCCTCTTTCTAAAGCTGCATCTAATTCACTTGCATCGTGCACAAATCCACCACCGGTTCCGCCTAAAGTGAAGGATGGACGTATCACTAATGGAAATCCTATTCTTTGTGCAATTTCTTTTCCTTCTAAAAAACTATTTGCAACCTGACTTGGCGCAACAGCCATTCCAATTTTTACCATTAACTGTCTAAACTTTTCTCTATCTTCTGCAGTATTGATTGCTGCAACATCCACTCCAATCATTCTACAATGGTATTGCTCCCAGATTCCTAATTCATCGGCTTCCTTACATAAGTTCAAAGCAGTTTGTCCTCCCATGGTTGGCAACACTGCATCAATTTGATTTTCTTGTAAAATTTGTTCAATGCTCTCAATCGTTAACGGCAATAAATAAACCTTATCTGCCATCATTGGATCCGTCATAATGGTTGCCGGATTACTATTAATTAATATTACTTTGATTCCTTCCTCTCTTAAGGAACGTGCTGCTTGTGAACCAGAATAATCAAATTCGCAGGCTTGTCCAATAATAATGGGTCCAGAACCTACAATTAATACGGATTTAATGGATGTGTCTCTAGGCATGGCTACAAAAATATAAATTGCGCAAATCTACTAAAAATGGCGCGCATTTATCCGCTTTTAAAGCCTAAACCTTTTTCTCCCTTTTAAATGCTATCTTCACCTCAATTCAAGCATTATGGCAGTTATCAAAGAAGGGGCTAAGGCTCCAGCGTTTAAAGGGGTGGATCAACACGGAAAAACAGTGGCTTTGGCCGATTTTAAGGGTCAAAAAGTGGTTTTATACTTTTACCCAAAGGACGATACACCGGGTTGTACGGCTCAGGCTTGTAACTTAAGGGACAATTATAAGAAATTGATGAAGAAAGGTTTACAAGTATTAGGGGTAAGTGTGGATTCGGTAGCTTCTCATGTTAAGTTCATAGAAAAATTCGAATTGCCTTTTTCTTTAATTGCGGACGAAGACAAAAAAATTGTAGATAAATATAATTTATGGGGCCAGAAGAAATTTATGGGCCGCACTTATATGGGAACAACCCGTACAACGTTTTTGATAGATGAGGCCGGTATTGTTAAACACATTATTGAGAAGCCTGACACCAAAGACCACACCAAAGAAATTTTGGAAATTAGTGGTTGGTAGATTTCATTTTATTTTTTAGAAAATAGTAAAACCCTCTTCGAAAGAAGGGGGTTTTATATGATGTGCTTACTTAGCAATTACATACACCCCCCAACTGATAAAATAGGCAAGGCCCGTCATCATGAAAAATTGAAGGACAGGCCATTTCCATGATTGGGTTTCTCTTTTCACAACAGCTAGTGTACTCATACATTGCATAGCGAGCACATAAAATATCATCAGCGATAATGCAGCTGCCAAACTATATACGGGTGTTCCGTCTGGACGTTTTGCAGCCCTTAATTTTTCGGTTAAGGAAGTATTGTCCGAAGCTTCTACACTATATAAGGTAGCCATCGTACCCACAAATACTTCACGCGCGGCAAAGGAAGTTACAATAGCAATCCCCATCTTCCAATCAAAACCTAACGGAGCTATGACAGGCTCAATACTTTTACCTAATATGCCAGCGTAAGAATTTTCTAATTTATGTGTAAGGTATTCTTTATCTAATTGAACTTTGTTTTGGGGAGTGGCAGCAACTTGCTGGGCATGGATTTCTTCTAGCTTTTTCATTTGTTCTCCAGGCCCATAACTACTTAAAAACCAAAGCAGCAAACTAATCACTATAATTACTTTACCTGCATCGGTCACAAATATTTTTGCTTTTTGAATCATGGTGACTACAACATTGCCCCAACGCGGAGCTCTATATACTGGTAACTCTAATATAAAATAACTCTTCTCTTTAATTTTCACAAACCATTTTAACACCATACTTACAAGCAGGGCCATGATAATTCCTATCAAATACAATCCCATCATCACTAATCCTTGTAAACTTAAAAACCCAAAATAAAATTTATTGTCAATAACCAATGAAATTAAAATGGTGTAAACGGGTAATCGCGCACTGCAACTCATAAATGGCGTAACCATTATAGTAAGTAGCCTTTCTTTTTTATTTTCGATATTTCTTGCGCTCATAATGGCGGGTACGGCACAAGCAAAGCCACTAATCATAGGCATTACACTCTTTCCATTTAATCCTACTTTACGCATTAGCTTGTCGCTTAAAAAACTAATACGCGCCATATATCCTGTGTCTTCTAATAAAGTAATAAGGCCAAATAATATCATAATTTGTGGCACAAAAATTATAATGCCTCCAATGCCAGCTACTAAACCATTTACCAATAAATCCTGCCACCAGACATTGGGAAGTATTGTATTTAAATAAGTAGTGACGTTGGTAAATATCCATTCAATCGCATCCATAGGAAATTTTGCCATCCAAAAAACCGATTGAAACAGAATAAATAATACCGAAAATAGTATTGCATATCCACCCACACGGTGTAAAAAGATATTATCAAGTCGGTCGGTTCTTTTTTTCTTCGCAGTCGGATCAGGAATGGTTACCCTGCTTTTCATAATCTCCTGAATATGTCCGTATCGCTGTAATATCTCCTGGGCCTGTGTTTTAGTGTGGTTGAATTGATTATCAATTTCAATTTGCTCAATTCTATTTTGCATTTCTTCCTCTAATGGAAATGCTTCATGATGCATTAAGTAGTGCAATGCAGCATAGTCGCTGGTGGTAGGGAATAAGGTTTTAAATGCGTCAATGGCTAAAGGCGCTAAATTTTTGTTGTCAATAAAACTTTCCTGATTTTTTGATCTTGGTGTTTCAATAATTCCAACCAGTGCATTTTTTAATTCATTGAATCCTTTATTTTTTCTTGCATCCACCGCAACGACTGGAATGCCTAAATCTTTTTGTAATCCTGCAATATCTATTTTAATTCCTTTTTTAGCAGCTAGGTCATTCATGGTAAGTGCTAATACCACCGGCTTTTTCAAATCTATAATTTGACTACAAAAAAGCAAATTTCTTTTTAAATTACTGGCATCGGCCACCAGCAATATCACATCGGTATTGATTTCTAAATCCACACCCATCAGCACCTTATATGCCACCCATTCGTCCTCTCTTTTTGGATAAAAACTATAAGTTCCTGGTAAGTCAATAAGGGTAGAAGGGTGACTGCCAATAGTGAGATCGCCGGTTTTTTTATCTACAGTGACCCCTGGGAAATTGCCCACTTTCTGATTCAAGCCTGTCAAAGCATTGAAAAGTGAACTTTTACCACTATTGGGGTTACCCACCAAGGCTATATGTATACCGGCTTTCATTAGTGGACAAAGCTAACTTTTAAGATTGGCTACTGCTTACGAAATTAGAAATTGACCAATATGGGCAATATTGCTGATAGAAGTCACTCTTTTCCTAGCTCCTTTACTTATTTTTGTAGCACAAAATGTATCAGATGCGTAAAGTAATTGTTTTAATGATGTTGTTTGTTCCAATGGGCTTATTAGCTCAAAAGTTAAGTAAAGCGGACAAACTGTTGATCCAAAACTTAAAAGGACATATCCAGTTTTTAGCGAGTGATGAATTAGAAGGCCGTCGTGCAGGAACACCTGGAGAGCAGAAAGCCATTCATTATATAGTAGAGCAATACCAAGGATTGGCCATTCAACCCATGGGAACAAATGGTTTTATACAAGACTTTAAAATTGATGAAGGCAAACGTTTTGCAAATGATGCCTTTGTAAAAATCAACAATCAACAAGCCATATTAGATACTGACTTCTTTGCTTTATCCAATAGCGGCAGTCAACATTTCACGTCGCGTGCTTCTGTTCCTTTAAATGAAATGAATCAGGCTTGGTTTAAAGATGTACATGAAGTACTGGAAGAAAACACAAGCAATCCTCATTTTGATATCAATGAATGGCTTACTACCACTACAACGGAGTTAAAAATCAAAGGAGCCATTGCTTTAATTTTACACAATAGTGGCAGCTTGGTAGACAACATTCAATTTAATAAAAACGATACATCAAAGGCCTTGTCCTTACCTGTACTTTATTTTACCAAGCAAGGATTTGAAAAATATTTCAGCGACGAATCTGGAACGTATTCTATTGAAGCAAAAGTACAATTTGAACATCCAGCACGAACAGCACACAACGTTGTGGGTTTTATTGATAATAAAGCAGCTAACACCATTATTTTAGGCGCGCACTTGGATCACTTGGGATACAATGAAGACAAAAATGGATTAGACCTAAACAATTTTATTCATAATGGTGCCGACGACAATGCCAGTGGTACTGCGGCTTTGATTGAATTGGCTAAATCTTTAGTAAAGAAAGCACCTAAAAATAACAACTATTTAATCATCCATTTTTCTGGGGAAGAGTTGGGATTATTAGGTAGCAAATATTGGTTGGATCATCCTACTTATTCAGGTAATTTTAATTACATGATTAATATGGATATGGTAGGCAGGTATGATACCGCGCGTAAATTAACCATTGGTGGCTATGGCACTTCCAGTAAGTGGTCGGAGATTTTATCTAAAACACCTACTACATTGTTAACACATTATGATAGTGCAGGTACAGGACCAAGTGATCATTCAAGTTTTTATCGAAAAGACATGCCTGTATTGTTTATGTTTACAGGAAGTCATTCGGATTATCATAAAGCAACCGATGATTGGGATAAAATAAATTATGAAGGAGAAAAAGAAATAGTGCGCTTATTGCAAAAAATTATCAAAGCTACCGACACTTATGGTAAACTAGATTTTTTAAAAACACGTGAACAAAGTATGGGTAAGAGTACCAAGTTTACGGTGAGTTTAGGGGTGATGCCGGACTATGCTTTTACCGGCACGGGTGTTAGAATTGAAGGAACCAGTCAGGGTAAGCTAGGAGAGAAGTTGGGACTAAAACCTGCAGATGTTTTATTGCAAGTGGGAGACTATAAATTAATAGATGTAATGAGCTATATGCAGGCCCTTGGCAGGTTTAAGAAGGGGGATAAAACCATATTGGTTGTAAAAAGAGGTACCGAAGAAATTAAATATGATATTCAATTTTAGTTTTAAATTTATTCTAATTACTAAATATAATGAGTGCAAAACTAATTTTAGATCAGGACGAAATTAACGAACAAGATTTTGAGGGTACCCGTATTCTTGGAATTACCGCACCCATCAAAAACTTTCAATTCTGCATTTTACTCAATCAGTATATGGGTTTTGAATTTAGGTTTAATCCTGATCATGAAATTGCATTAAAAAGAAAAAGTAGAACTTATTATTTTTCCATGTATGAAGCAGATGAACCCAATTCTAATTTTCAGCATTTCGTTTACCACAATCAATATGACGGCGAATATTTATTGCCCGAATTAAAACATATGGATTTTATCTGGTGGTTAAAAGGAGATTGGATTGAGGACGAGAAAGTAAAAGAAATTATACAAACCATTCGCGATATTAAAGGCGTACAATTAGTGGTAGAACTAACCCCTGAACAAATTAAGAACAAAGGCAATTTAATTTTTGAATAAGTTGCTAGTTAAGCAGTAATCACAATTTTTTTATCCGATGCTGCTGCGCAAACGCCAATGGGTTCGGTATATACAATTCCTGCAGCTTTCAAAATGTCTTGAACTTCCTGTAATGCTGTGGGGTCCACCGCAATAAGCAAGCCCCCATTGGTTTGTGGGTCAGGCAGAATTAAACTTGCTTCAAGCGAATCAATGCTTTCATCCAATTGAATCCCCTCGCTGGTTGCACTCCAATTTCTTGCAGTGGCTCCTGGGATTGCTTTTTGCGCAATGTAATTGCGTACTTCTGGAATGATAGGAATTTTAGCATAAGATAATTTTGCAGTGAGCTTACTTCCTTCCATCATCTCTGTTAAATGTCCTGCTAAACCAAAACCCGTTACATCGGTCATGGCATGTACTCCTTTTATTTTTCCTAAAGCTGCTCCTGCTTTATTAATAGTGGTTAATTGTTTTACTAAAAATGCTAAATCCGTTTCTGTTAACAATCCTCTTTTTTGAGAAGTAGCTAATATGCCAACGCCTAAAGGTTTAGTAATAATTAATACATCGCCTTCTTGAGCGGTATCGTTTCTTTTTAAATTTTCTATATCTACTAATCCGTTCACCACTAAACCAAAAATAGGATCCTGACTATCAATACTATGTCCTCCTGCTATTACGATACCCGCTTCAGCACAGGTTTTGCGGGCACCTTCCATTACTTGCGCTGCAACACTTGCAGGCAAAGTGGCTAAGGGCCAACCTAAAACGGCTAATGCAAAAATGGGTTTACCTCCCATTGCATACACATCGCTTATGGCATTGGCTGCAGCAATTTGTCCAAAGGAAAATGCATCATCCACAATAGGCATAAAAAAATCGGTGGTACTAATCATGGCCGTTTTTTCATCTATTTGATAAACAGCTGCATCGTCTCTACTATCGTTGCCTACTAATAATTGTGGAATATTATTTTTTGCACCCACATTGTGTGCTGCTAAAATTTCCGAAAGTACTGCGGGCGATATTTTACATCCACATCCACCGCCTTTACTATGTTGTGTTAATTTTATTTCCATAATGGTTTCATTTTTTCAATGGTTTCCGAATCTCCTTCCTTTAACCAATTTTGTATACTATTATTTAGTGCTTTGCTTAATTCGGTCTGCAATCTAGGAATTTCCCATTGCTTACCTGTAATTTGATGAAGTGAAACGGGTGCTGTGCCTTCTACATTAAATTGCGTCTGATTGATATTGAATCCAATTCCAATCACGGACCATGTCCATTCCATTCCTCTAAGCGTGTTTTCAATTAATATACCCCCTGCCTTTCTGTCACGCCAATAAATATCGTTTGGTAATTTTATACTGGTTTCGTCTCCAGCATAGGCTTGAAAAAAGGCTTTTGCGCCAATAGCTACCGCTGCAGAAAGTCCTTTTTGGTCGTTTGGACTCCATTTTTTACTAGGATTCAAGCTTTTTAACTCCAAAACATAGCTGCAAAGCAAATTTTGACCAGCCTCGCTACTCCAGTTCCTTCCATGTTGGCCTTTTCCCTGTGTTTGATAATCAGCACGATAGCAACTGCCAGATACGGCCAATTGCTGGTGCACCTGGCTTATGGCATACATATTGGTACTATCTATGCTAGACAGTTCTATAAGCGGCGCGCCTAATGTGATAATTGGTGTGGCAGGTGACAAAGAATTGTTATTTTTGTAAAGTTAGCTAGTTTCTCTTGTGTCTCACAAATTGACACACAAAATGATTGGACTAACAAAGCATTAACAAATAAAATTGAACATTATTGGAACCTCTTTCCGCATTAAAAGATCGTAAAAAATCTCCAACGCAACTTACACGCAGTAGCAAAATTTTCAAAACCATTATCGCTGCTATCCAGGATAAAAAAGGGGAGAATATCATTAGCTTGGATCTTAAAAAAATACATGAAGCAGCATCAGACTTCTTTATTATTTGCGAAGCAAATAATACTACACAGTTAAAGGCCATTGCCGATAATATTGAGTATGAAGTAAAACACCAATGTGGCGAATACCCTTATAAAAGTGAAGGGAAGACCGCTGCTCAATGGTTGTTAATTGATTATATCAATGTAGTTGTGCATGTAATGCACCCTGAATCCAGGAAGTTTTACCAATTAGAAGAAATGTGGAGTGATGCAGACACTAAAATGCATGACTTAGAAAACTAATCTTAGAGAATTTTGTTATATTGAAATACAAAAGTTATAAAAACGAATAATGATACCTGAGAATAATAGTGAAAAAAAGAAAGGAGGCCCTTTAAACGGCGGTCCTAAATTGCCCAAATTCAATATTTATTGGATTTATGGGCTATTAGCCATTACGCTAATACTGGCATCCAATTTCTTCCAAATGGCGCCGGACGCAAGTGTTATCTCCCACAATGAGTTTGTGAGATTGATGGCCAGCGGAGATGTGGAGAAATTCGTAAAAGTGGAGAACTCAAAAGTGGTTCACTTTTATATTAAGCCAGATAGTATTACAAAATCTATCTACGATAAAAAATTCAATAAAACCCTTACTCCTGCGCAAAAACAGGCAAAAGTGAAAGGGACTTATTTGTTTGAATATAAAGTAGACGATTGGGCTTCTTTTAATAAAGAGGTACAAGATATTTATACCAAGTATGCCATTACCAATATCCCGGATAGCAATACCGATTCTGAAAATGATTGGTTTAGTAAAATTCTAGGCGCCATATTCCCTTTCTTATTAATTATTATTGTTTGGGTTTTATTAATGCGTAAGATGGGTGGTGGAGGTGGAGGAAGTGGTGGACCCGGCGGCATTTTTAATGTAGGAAAATCTAAGGCTACCTTATTTGAAAAAGGAGGCACTAAAGTAAATATCACATTTGCAGATGTTGCAGGTTTGGAAGAAGCAAAAGAAGAAGTAATGGAGATTGTTGACTTCTTAAAGAATCCTAAAAAATATACCAACCTAGGAGGTAAAATTCCTAAGGGCGCATTGTTAATAGGCCCTCCAGGTACAGGTAAAACTTTATTAGCCAAAGCCATGGCAGGAGAAGCACAGGTTCCTTTCTTTAGTTTAAGCGGATCGGATTTTGTGGAAATGTTTGTGGGTGTGGGTGCAAGTCGTGTACGTGATTTATTTAAGCAAGCAAGAGAAAAAGCGCCTTGTATTATTTTTATAGATGAGATTGACGCCATTGGTCGCGCGCGTGGTAAGAATGCCATGATGAGCAACGACGAGCGTGAAAATACTTTAAACCAATTGTTGGTGGAGATGGACGGATTTGGTGGCGACACGGGTATTATTATTTTAGCGGCTACGAATCGTCCCGACGTATTGGATAGTGCCTTGTTAAGACCAGGTAGATTTGATCGTCAAATTTCAATTGATCGTCCAGATGTAAAAGGTCGTCAAGAAATTTTTAAAGTGCACTTAGGACCTATTAAAGTTTCTGAAAGTTTAGATATTTATAAATTAGCTGAACAAACTCCAGGTTTTGCCGGCGCAGATATTGCGAATGTTTGTAACGAGGCCGCTTTAATTGCTGCACGTAAAGGGAAGACGGGTGTGGAGATGCAAGATTTCCAAGATGCAATTGATAGAGTGATTGGCGGATTGGAGAAAAAGAATAAAATCATTTCTCCTAATGAAAAAGAAGTCATTGCTTATCATGAAGCCGGACACGCTACCTGTGGTTGGTTCTTGGAGCATGCTTATCCTTTATTAAAAGTAACCATTGTGCCAAGAGGTACTGCTGCATTGGGTTATGCGCAATACACACCTAAGGAACAATACTTATATACCATTGAGCAATTAACGGATCAAATGTGTATGACACTAGGTGGTAGAGCAGCTGAACAAATTTTCTTTGGTAAAATTTCAACAGGGGCGAGTAACGACTTACAACAAATTTCTAAAATGGCTTATTCCATGGTTACTACTTATGGAATGAATGAAAAAATTGGTAATGTAAGTTTCTATGATCCTTCTCAAGAAAATACATTCCAAAAACCTTTTAGCGAAGAGACTGGTAAAATTATTGACGAGGAAGTAAGAAAAATGATTGCCGAAGCGTATCAAAGAACTTTACAATTATTAACGGAACATAAAGAAGAGGTTGAAAAATTAGCAAAAGCATTATTAGATAAAGAGGTATTGCATAAAAGTGATGTGGAAGAATTAATTGGAAAACGTCCGTTTGAACCAGAGAAAAACGGGGATATCCACGAAACTTTTGCACCTACTGAGACTGCTGCAGAAGTGCCTAAGGACGCTGCTGCGAGTGCTTCTACAGATGTTGCTACCGATGATACCATTGATCATGCAAACGCTACAATCAATGCTGCAGATGCAACTGGCAATAATGAATAACAATTGAAATGGAATCCCAAGGTGCAAGAAATAAAATATTAAACAAGATTAAACAGGCTTTACAGTCGCCTGTGCCCGTTCCCTTTCCGGATCAGGTTTCTGAAACGCCAATATTTATTCCAACCGATCAGGAATTAGCCATTGGCTTTGCTCAAAAGTTCACGGAACTATTGGGCAAATTTGTTTACTGTGAAGATGATGGAGAATTGGCTTCACAATTAGCTGCTTTAATTAAAGTAAAAAACTGGCAAAAAATATATTCCATTGAGTCTGGTTGGTTAGATGATATGAGTGAATACCAATTTGATCCTGTAAATACCGATGAACTCGCAAGCTGCGATGCCTCTATTACCTTATGTGAGCATCTAATCGCCCGAACGGGGACCATTGTATTAAGTAGTCAGCAACTAAGTGGACGTACTTGTAGTGTATATGCACCCATTCATATTTGCGTAGCGTATACGCATCAATTGGTATATGACATTTCAGATAGTTTAGCGCAGTTTAAACAGGAAGCAAATTTCATGCCTTCCATGATTAGCTATGCAACTGGCCCTAGCCGTACTGCTGACATTGAAAAAACTTTAGTGGTTGGTGTGCATGGCCCTAAAGAAGTATATTGTTTTTTAGTAGATAAGCAGACCGATTAGACTTTATTAATTAAATATCCTTTCATGGAATTAGCGCCTGGTAAAAAAATATATTTCTTGTCCGACTTTCATTTAGGCGCGCCTAATGAATTAGAGAGCCGAAAGCGAGAAGATAAACTGGTGCACTTTTTTAATGAATGCAAAAAAGATGCTGCCGCATTTTTTATTGTTGGTGATATATTTGATTTTTGGTTTGAATACAAAACGGTGGTGCCTAAAGGTTTTGTGCGTATTTTAGGGTGTTTGGCACAAATTAGTGATGCCGGTATTCCCATTCATATTTTTACAGGCAACCATGATTTGTGGATGCAGGATTATTTAAGCAAGGAGTTAAATGCTAAAGTATATTTTGAACCACAACCTTTTCAATTAGG
>CAIOYQ010000051.1 GCA_903862505.1 uncultured Bacteroidota bacterium | reverse complement strand
GGTAACGACGGATTGAATACGGTAATCCCCATAAGTGATTATGCCAATTATTATAATGCGCGTACAAATATTGCCATCCCTGAAAATAAAATATTGAAATTAACAGGGAACGATGCTACAGGTATTCATCCGGCAATGACGGCCATGCAAAATTTATTTTCTGACGGTAAACTTAATGTAGTTCAATCGGTAGGCTATCCGCAACCAAGTTTTTCTCATTTTAGAGCAACCGATATTTGGATGTCTGGCGCTGATAGCAATGAGTATTTAAATACGGGATGGGCTGGTCGTTTTTTAAATTCCGAAAATCCAGACTATCCCGATGGTTATCCAACTAAGGAGAAACCGGATCCTTTGGCAATTCAAATAGGTTCTTTGGCAACCCTTACTTGTCAAGGGCCTGCCGTAAATATGGCATTGAGTATTTCTGATCCAAGTTCTTTTTATAATTTAATTGATGGAACCAACGCTACGGTTTCCAATACCAATGCGGGGTATGAATTAAGTTTTTTAAGAAGTATTGCAAAACAAACCAATCAATATACCGTTAGAATCAAAGCAGCATCGGATAGTGTTACTAAACAGGTAACGTATCCAAATAATAGCTTGGCTTCCCAATTAAAAATTGTGGCGCGTCTAATAAAAGGAGGATTAAAAACTAAGGTATATATGGTGAACTATGGTGGCTTTGATACCCATGCAGGACAAGTAGTGGCAACAGATACTGCAACAGGCGCGCATGCAAATTTATTAAAAGTTTTATCGGATTCCATTGCCGCTTTTCAGTCGGACATGGCAGGGTTAGAAATTGAAGACAGAGTAATTGGTATGACCTATTCAGAATTTGGAAGACGTATTAAATCTAATGCGAGTGGCGGAACGGACCATGGTTCGGCGGCCCCATTATTTTTATTTGGTAAAAATGTAAGAGGGGGTGTTTTTGGAAACAATCCAACCATTCCAATAACGGCTACCGTAAACGATAATGTACCTTATCAGTATGATTTTAGAACAATTTATAATACCATTTTACAAAATTGGTTCTGTGTAACAGATACTGCTAAAACCGAAATTCTAACCAAGCCCTTTCCGATTCTTCCACTTATTAACGCAAGTGTATGCGGTATTAACGATAAAGCTTCCACTTTTGCAAAAGATGCGTTAGTGTATAATTATCCAAATCCATTTTCCAGCTTTACTAAGATTGAATTTAAAACGGTTGGGGGTCCTACTTTATTACAGTTATTAGATGGCGGCGGAACCATTATAAAAGTATTGGTAGAGGCAACCTATAATTTTGCGGGTATGAACAGCTATAATCTATATGGAACGGGCATGACACCAGGCGTATATTATATTCGCTTGCAAAACCAAGACAAGGTGTTTGTAAAACCCATTATTAAAATGTAAAAGCCCCGCAATGTTTGCAGGGCCTTTATTTATAAAACAGTTTAGCTTAAAATTACAGCTTATTATTTTTTACACACGGTAATAGTCTGCTTTCCAATTTTGTATCGCCAACTTAATTTCTTTATTAGATAGATTTTCTTTTATAGCACGCTCAAGTAAAGCTAAATATTCACTATCGCTTGCAAAACGCAAGGCAATTATTTGTCCCATTTTTAATTCGGTAGGCAGGGCCTTTCCTGTCATGATATAATAACGTAAAGCCTCTTCTGCTTTAATGGCACGGTCCTGTGCCTTTAAGGGAAATGTTCTAATGTAAATCCACAAAACAGCAAATATGAATGCGGCCAATACCAATAAAGAAGCAAGATATTTGTTTTCCGGAGTTGCGCGTAAAAGATAATTAATTGATCCGCCAATTAATGCAAGGATCGAAAGCATTCCAACATAATGAAAACCAGGAACCATTTGTGCATGGTTTTTATAATTTTGTTCGTTCATAATTTGTTTTTTATTGTGTGCCGAAAGTTAGTCAAATTTAATTAGCAATTTGTAAATCTATTTTAATCTTTTCAAATCTAAGTCATGAAAATCAAAACTAAAATCCGTTAATGGTGAAATGGCTTTCATAGTCATGCCCGATGGCTTTCCATCCATATCGGTTGTGAACATCACAAACGCATCTGCATCCATACTGCGATCGGTCCATCTAACAATTAGGGTATTGCCTTTATATGGGAATAATTCACCTTTTAATTTAGGAGAGCGCTTGCTTGCCAACCATGCTTTGCCGTTGTTATTACTAACTTCAATATCACCAAACCAGGGATCTTTATAGGTTCCAATATAAGCTGAGATATCAAAACCTCCATTTGCTTTGGATTGTGAAGCTTTTATATTTTTCTCCACTTCCTCATTAATTTTTTTTGCTTCTACCTCTCCTTTCTCCACACGGTCATGCATCATTTTTACCCAATTGTAACCACTTATGCCTAAATAGCTGTCCTTAATGGTATTGCTAATGGCATTAAATGCAGCACCTGATTGCTGATTGGTAAAAACAATGATGCCCAACTTTAATTCGGGGAACATGACTACCTGTGTTACGATACCCGCTAAACCGCCGGTATGCGTTACTTGTTTATAACCTTTCACATCACTTAAAAACCATCCCAATCCATATGCTGCAAAGTGGGTGTTATAAGGAGGCATGGTATTTACGTTGATAATAGTT
>CAIOYQ010000050.1 GCA_903862505.1 uncultured Bacteroidota bacterium | reverse complement strand
TTTAGAACAATTTATAATACCATTTTACAAAATTGGTTCTGTGTAACAGATACTGCTAAAACCGAAATTCTAACCAAGCCCTTTCCGATTCTTCCACTTATTAACGCAAGTGTATGCGGTATTAACAATAAAGCTTCCACTTTTGCAAAAGATGCGTTAGTGTATAATTATCCCAATCCATTTTCCAGCTTTACTAAGATTGAATTTAAAACGGATGGGGGTCCTACTTTATTACAATTATTAGATGGCGGCGGAACCATCATAAAAGTATTGGTAGAGGCAACCTATAATTTTGCGGGTATGAACAGCTATAATCTATACGGAACGGGCATGACACCAGGCGTATATTATATTCGCTTACAAAACCAAGACAAAGTTTTTGTAAAGCCAATTGTTAAAATGTAAAAGCCCCGCAATGTTTGCAGGGCCTTTATTTATAAAACAGTTTAGCTTAAAATTACAGCTTATTATTTTTTACACGCGGTAATGGTCTGCTTTCCAATTTTGTATTGCCAACTTAATTTCTTTATTAGATAGATTTTCTTTTATAGTACGTTCAAGTAAAGCTAAATATTCACTATCGCCAGCAAAACGCAAGGCAATTATTTGCCCCATTTTTAATTCCGTAGGTAGGGCTTTTCCAGTCATGATATAATAACGTAAAGCCTCTTCTGCTTTAATAGCTCGGTCCTGTGCCTTTAACGGAAATGTTCTAATGTAAATCCACAAAATAGCAAATATGAATGCGGCCAATACCAATAACGAAGCAAGATATTTATTTTCTGGAGTTGCGCGTAATAGATAATTAATCGATCCGCCAATTAATGCAAGAATCGAAAGCATTCCAACATAGTGAAAACCAGGAACCATTTGTGCGTGGTTCTTGTAATTTTGTTCATTCATAAAATTCTTTTTTAAATTATAAGCTGAAAGTTAATCTAATTTAATAACTGAAACTTAAAAATTACTTTACTCTTTTCAAATCTAAGTCATGAAAATCAAAACTAAAATCCGTTAATGGTGAAATGGCTTTCATGGTCATACCCGATGGCTTTCCATCCATATCGGTTGTGAACATCACAAAGGCATCTGCATCCATACTACGATCGGTCCATCTAACAATTAAGGTATTGCCTTTATAAGGAAACAATTCTCCTTTTAATTTAGGAGAGCGTTTGCTAGCCAGCCATGCCTTGCCATTGTTGTTACTAATAAAAATATCTCCAAACCAAGGGTCTTTATAGGTTCCAATGTAAGGTGTGATATCAAATCCGCCACCTGCTTTGGCTTGAGATGCTTTAATATTTTTAACCACTTCCTCATTAATTTTTTTTGCTTCTGCCTCTCCTTTCTCCACACGATCATGCATTATTTTTACCCAATTGTAACCACTTACGCCTAAATAACTATCCTTAATGGTATTGCTAATCGCATTAAACGCTGCTCCCGATTGTTGATTGGTAAAAACAAGTATGCCCAAGTTTAATTCAGGGAACATCACTACCTGTGTTACGATACCCGCTAAACCGCCGGTATGCGTTACTTGTTTATAACCTTTCACATCACTTAAAAACCATCCCAATCCATATGCTGCAAAGTGGGTGTTATAAGGAGGCATGGTATTTACGTTGATAATAGTT
>CAIOYQ010000049.1 GCA_903862505.1 uncultured Bacteroidota bacterium | reverse complement strand
TGCCGAGCATGAAAAGAAATTACAGGGCCAACCCATTATTTGGATACATGCCGCATCCTATGGAGAATTTGAACAGGGCTTGCCCATTATTGAAGCCATTAAACTTCAATTTCCAAAGTATAAAATTTGGTTAACTTTTTTTTCTCCTTCTGGCTATTTGCACAGAAAAAATGACCCGGCTGTTGATGCCGTTACTTATCTTCCATTTGATAGTCCAACAAATGCAAAAGATTTTATTAATAAAGTAAACCCTACACTAATTGTTTTTATAAAATATGAATTTTGGTTCCACTATTTATCAGTGGCAAAATCTAAAAATATTCCTACCATTTTAGCTTCTGCTATATTTAGACCGGATCAAATATTTTTTAAATGGTATGGCAGTTTTTATCGCAATATGTTAGGTTTGTTTACAAGGGTATTAGTGCAAAGCAAGGATGATTATAATTTAATAGCACCCATTATTACCAATAAAAAAATATTCATTACAGGTGATACCAGATTTGATCGGGTAGTTCAAACTGCGCAGGATGAAACACCTATTTCTTGGATGCAGCTATTAAGTAATCATAAAAACATAATTGCAGGAAGTACATGGAGAGAAGATGAATTATTATTATCAAAAACAACAGCACATTTTACTCAACTTAATTGGATTATTGTACCTCATCATGTAGATACAAAAAACATTGACGCCTGTAAAAATATCTTCCCTAATGCAATTACCCTCTCTCAATTATTAGAAGTTGGCACTCCGCAAACAAAACCTATCGTACTTATAATTGACAGTGTTGGTTTATTACGTAGGTTATACAAATATGCATTTGTAAGTTATGTAGGCGGCGGATTTGGAAAAGACGGCATTCACAATATATTAGAGCCTGCTGCTTTTGGCAACCCTGTTATTTGGGGGCCCAATGATATTAAATTTAAAGAAGCTACTGGTTTAAGAACAGCCAATGGAGGCTATTTAATAAAAAATGAAGCGGAATTGGTAATGCATTTAAACGAATTATTACAAAACACCAATTTATATGAAAAAGCGGGTAGTCATGCTAGAGAATATATAAAGACGAATGCTGGTGCAACACAAAAAACGATGAATGAACTCGTTAAATATTTGGAGGCATAATAGTAAGGATTGATTACTTTTGGGACATTATAAATAGGAATTATATTTTAATTTGAAATATGTTTATTGAACAAAATATTAGAGGAGAAAAAAGAGGTTTTATCGAAGTAATATGCGGTAGTATGTTTAGTGGTAAAACAGAGGAGTTAATTAGAAGATTAAAGCGCGCAAAAATTGCCAACTTAAAAGTTGAAATTTACAAACCCGCTATTGACACAAGATATGATCAAAATAAAGTGGTAAGCCACGATGCAAACTCTATTGATTCAACTCCGGTAGACCATTCTAGTAAAATTTTATTATTAGCAGAACATGCCGATGTAGTGGGTATAGATGAGGCTCAATTTTTTGACGAAGAGGTAATTCGCGTAGCAGAACAATTGGCAATGAATGGAAAAAGAGTAATTGTTGCAGGTTTAGACATGGACTATTTGGGCAAACCATTTGGTCCCATGCCAGAATTATTATCTATCGCAGATTTCATCACTAAGCTTCATGCTATTTGTGTAAAATGCGGACATTTAGCCAATATCTCCTATCGCACTAGCGAAGAAGGAGGGACAGTTGTATTGGGAGAGAAAAATAATTACGAACCTAGATGCAGAATATGCGCAAGCAACTAAATAATATTTATACGCTATTAAAGAAAGACTTACTTCTTGAGTTTCGTCAGCAGTATACTTTTTTTGGCATCCTATTATATATTGCTTCTACCACTTTTGTGATTTACTTAACCATGGGACAACCTGAGGATAAGGTTTGGAATGGCTTGTTTTGGGTTATCCTTTTATTTATTTGCATCAATGCAGTGGCAAGAAGTTTTTTACAAGAAGGCCGTGGACGCATGCTTTATTTTTATACCATTGCAAGCCCAGTAGACTTTATACTTTCTAAACTTATATATAACAGTATATTAATGGTGCTGATGAGCGGATTGAGCTTATTACTTTTCACCTTATTATTAGGCAATCCATTACAACATATGCTTTTATTTTTCGGTATAAGTTGCTTGGGGGGTATTAGTTTAAGTTTAGTGTTTAGTTTCTTGGCAGCCATTGCTGCAAAAGCACAACAACCCTCGGCTATTATGGCGATTCTTGGGTTCCCTTTAATTATTCCTCAGATTCTTTTATTAATGCGCATAGCAAATATCGCATTTGCAGATATTGTGCAAAATGGACTTCCTCAATTAGTAGGAATGCTTGCAGGATTTGACATCATGATTATTGCACTTGCCTATATCCTATTTCCGTTCCTTTGGAAAGATTAGCCTTTATTTTATTTTGATGCGCTTAAAACTGAAGGTGTCTTACGGTTTGTCCGTTGTTGATTAATTGCTTTAAAGATTCAATTCCAATTCTTAAATGTTGTTCTACAAATTGGGCAGTTACTTTACTATCACTTGCTTCAGTTTTCACACCTTCTGGCACCATTGGAGAATCACTGACCAATAACAATGCACCTGTAGGAATTTTATTGTAAAAGCCTACGGTGAAAATGGTTGCTGTTTCCATATCAATAGCATAAGCACGTAACTTAGTTAGGTATTCTTTAAATTCTTCGTCATGTTCCCAAACTCTTCGGTTGGTCGTGTAAACAGTACCTGTCCAATAATCCACATTGTTATCACGTATCGTTGTTGAAATGGCTTTTTGTAATGCGAAGGCTGGAAGTGCTGGTACTTCGGCAGGAAAATAGTCATTGGAAGTTCCTTCCCCTCTGATGGCTGCAATCGGTAAGATTAAATCCCCTATCGAATTGCGTTTTTTTAATCCTCCACATTTTCCTAAAAATAAAACGGCTTCTGGTTGAATGGCTGTTAATAAATCCATAATGGTGGCAGCACCTGGGCTACCCATTCCAAAATTAATTATCGTAATTCCTTCGGCAGTTGCACATTGCATAGGCCTGTCTTTTCCAATCACTTCTACCCCGTTCCATTCCGCAAACATGTTTACATAATTGCTAAAATTGGTCAATAAGATATATTTCCCAAATTGATCTAAACTAGCACCTGTATATCGAGGTAACCAGTTATTTACAATTTCTTCTTTCGTTTTCATAAGCTTATCTTTGAGTGCGTCTTAATAGAGTTACTATCTAAAATTACAATATTTATTGGACATAGTATGATCTCCTTAAATTACCCATCCTACCCCTTCAAACTTCGCAAGAACGAAGCTGCTGATAATAGCGAGCAAGTAAAAGATCAGATATTCGATCCATTTAGAAAAAAATGGGTCATCCTTACGCCTGAAGAATGGGTTCGACAAAATATTTTACAATACTTGGTTCAGATAGTACACTATCCTGCATCGCTCATTGCCGTAGAAAAATCCATTCAATTAGGAGAACTCACAAAACGTTTTGACATCTTAGTTTATAAGCAGGAGAAGCCATGGATGATTATTGAATGTAAAGAAGCCAATGAAAATATTTCAGATAAAACCGTTACACAGTTATACCAATATCAACAAGTTTTAGAAGCTGAATTTCTAGTGGCAAGCAATGGACATGAGACGGTTGGCGCCCAAATAAAATCGGGGAAAATGCATGCACTGCAAAATTTCCCCGAATATCTATAAATAATCTTTTGACTTTTCAAAACCTACTATGGGAAAATTCCCAATTCAGCATATGAAGTGCCTACTTTATTAATTGCGCAAACATAAGCGGCAGTTCTCATGTCAGGAATAGAAGGATTTGCATTCCAAATATCCATAATCTCTCTGGTTGCATTAATCATGGTCTCTTCCAAACCACTATGCACTAAATCAATTTCATCTGGGCCATGTGCAATTATTTCTTTATCTGCAGAAGTAACTTTTTTACCAGTTAACTCTTCTATCTGATTTAAGATATTAATATTTGCATTTTCGGTAAAACGTTTTTCTAAACGACCATATCGAACGTGGCTTAAATTCTTTAACCACTCAAAATAGGAAACCGTTACACCTCCTGCATTTAAATACATATCTGGAATTACTAAAATTCCTTTTTTAGAGAAAATTTCATCTGCTTCTGGAGTTAAAGGACCATTTGCTGCTTCTCCAATAATTTTTGCTTTAATGCGAGGCGCATTATTACCATCAATAACATTTTCTAATGCTGCAGGAATTAAAATATCACATTCCATTTCTAATGCATCACTGCTTTTCTCAATATTGGTGGCTCCTGGAAAATTCAATATACTTCCTGTTGCTTTTCTGTGTTGGAATACATCTTCCTCATTTAAACCTTCCTTACAATAAATGGCTCCTTCAAATTCTGCAATGGCAATTACTTTAGCACCATGTTCTCTAAAAAACGTAGCCGAATAATAACCTACATTTCCTAAACCTT
>CAIOYQ010000048.1 GCA_903862505.1 uncultured Bacteroidota bacterium | reverse complement strand
TGACAGGTATATAATAGTGTTGATATTGGAAAATAATCAAGGTTTGAGGGGTAAATAAGCGAATTGATTTAGAAAATTTAACGAAATAATAACTAATTTAGTCATTCGAAAAAACTAAAAATTATGAGAAAATTTGTCGCTATCCTTTTATGCGCAGTTTTAGCAGTCACTCAGGTTTCCGCTCAAAACAGAACAGTAAGAGGTAAAGTAACGGAAGACGGGAAAAAACCTGTCGCAAACGCCTCTGTCATAGTAAAAGGTTCTACTTTAGGAACCAAAACTGATGACAATGGTAATTATACAATTGCTGTTCCAGCAAATGCAAAAGTATTATCATTCAGTGCTTTAAACTTTGAAACACAAGAAGCAAGCATTGGATCTAAAACAGAAATAAATGTAGTATTAAGTGCTACAGTTTCTGAGTTACAAGAAGTTATTGTAACTGGTTATGGTACCACAAAAAAAGCTACCAACACTGGTTCAATTTCCATTGTTAAAGCTGCAGACATTGAAAACTTACCATTTAGCTCTGTGGATAAAGCATTGCAAGGTAAAGTTGCAGGTTTACAATCGGTTGCTTCTTCTGGTCAACCAGGAGCGAGCCAAGCTATTTTAATCCGTGGTGCAAGTTCAATCAATGCAAGTAGTTCACCATTGTGGGTAATTGACGGAGTTCCTGTGAATGCAGGTGACGCATCTCGTTTACAAACAACAGGTAACTTATTAAGTACATTAAATCCAAACGATATTGAAAGTATTTCAGTATTAAAGGATGCCGCTTCTCAGTCTATCTATGGTAGCCGTGCTGCGAATGGTGTAATTGTAATTACAACTAAAAAAGGTAAAGGTGGTAAAACAAAATTCAGATTTGATACTGAAATAGGTAGCTCTGATGTTGCCTACCAAAACCCTAGATATTTGCCTTTGGACGCAAATGAGTACATTAACTTAACACGTACAGGTTTAATAAACGCAGGAGCTAGTCCAGCTCAAACAAGCTCAATAGCAGCCTCATTAGGAGAAGGTAATGGTATCAACTTTAATTGGTACGATAACGTAATGAGAATTGGTCAACAAAGACAATTGAACTTAAGTGCTGAAGGTGGTAACGATAAAACTACCTTCTTCTTATCGGGTGGCCATTTCTTCCAAGAAGGTACTTCTATCAACTCTCAGTTAGCTAGAAATAACTTGAATGTTAGAATTAACAATAAAGCAACAGACAGATTAAGCTTAGGTTTTAATATGAATGTGGGTAATGTTAGCCAACGCGCGCCTTTAGCAGGTGGTGCATTTGGTAACCCACTTTTTAGTACTTACTTCTTATTGCCAACCTACTCTGCTTACAAAGCAGATGGCTCTTACAACTATGTACTAAACTCAGGTTTACACAATACAATTGCTTTATCTGATCAGGATAAGCGTTTTTTACGCCAAACAAGTGCTAGAGGTAGTTTATCTGCTGATTATAAAATTTTCGACAACCTTAAGTTTAGATCAGTTTACGGTATTGACTATAACAATTTAGAGGAGGATCAATACAATAACCCAAATCATGGTGATGGTTTAGCAACGAATGGTCGTTCATTCGCATACTATACTCGTTATTTCAACTATGTTTGGACAAATACATTGGATTTCAATCAAAATATCACCCGTAACGGAGACCTTTCTACTTCCACTCAAATTGGATATGAGGCTCAAAAGTCTGCAGGATATTTTTCTTCATTACAGTCTCAACAGTTCCCTCCTTCTTTAAGTTTAGTTTGGCCAGCATCTGGTGCGAGTCCAACTACAGCGAGTGCAACTATTTCGGAATATACATTTGAATCTCAATTCGCCTCTACGAACTTAAACTACCAAAACAGATTTGTATTATCTGGAAGCTTCCGTCGTGATGGATCTTCTCGATTTAGTAAAAACAATCGTTATGGTAATTTCTGGTCAATTGGTGGTACTTGGAATATTGATAGAGAAAAGTTTATGAACAATCAAAAAATATTTGATCAACTAAAACTTAGATCTTCTTATGGGGTGAATGGTAACGCAGGTATTGGTAACTATGAATCTCCTGCATTGTATGGTTTTGGATTTAACTACAACCAATTGCCTGGTTCTGCTCCAACCAACGTTGGTGACCCTAACTTAACATGGGAATTAAACAAACCATTTAACATTGGTCTTGACTTTAGTGTTTTCAAAAGTAGAATCAATGTAACTGTAGATTGGTATATCAGAAAGTCTGAAAACTTATTATTAAGTGTTCCATTGTCTACTACATCTGGTTTTGGATCTGCAACTAGAAATATTGGTGCAATGCAAAATAAGGGTATTGAAGTATCTATTAACATCGTTCCTGTTCAAACGAAGGACTTGCGTTGGGATGTAGACTTTAACTTTGCTAACAACAAAAACAAAGTGACTAGTTTACCAAATGATGCTGATATCGTTTCAGGTGCCTTCATTTATCGTGAGGGTGTAAGTATTAATACTTTCTTCTTACGTGAGTGGGCTGGTGTTCATCCAGGAACGGGTGATCCATTATGGTATGAAACAGACAAACGTGGCGCGTCTTCAAACGTTTACCCTGGTGCTAATGCGCGTATCTTAGCAGGTCAGTCTTTACCTAAATACTTTGGATCTTTAACCAATGCAGTTAATTACAAAGGATTTACTTTAAGTGCTCAATTGTATTATAGCTTTGGCAACCAGGTATCTGATGGCTGGAGAAGTTATTATTTAGGTTCTGGTTTTGGAGCTGGTTTCAACAAAGTTAAACGTCAATTAGACGCTTGGACAACTCCAGGTCAAAGAACAGACATCCCTAGATATGTATATAACGGTAACAAAGCCTTCCAAAATAGTTCTACTTTTAACTTAAATGACGGTGGTTTTGTTCGTGTAAGAGATATTCAATTAGGATATAATGTTCCAAAAGCTAAATTAGAGAAACTAAAATTAGGAAGTGCTAACATCTATGTAAGAGGTACCAACCTATTCACTTGGGTGAAGGATAAAAATTTACCTTTTGACCCAGAGCAAGGTACTGGAAGCACCAGCAACTTGAACGTTTTCATTCCTAAAACAGTTACTGTTGGGCTTAGCCTAACTTTTTAATAAAAGTTAAATACAAATAGAAACGAATATGAAACGATTTACAATAAAAAATATGATAGTAGCAACAGCGTTATTGCTATCATTGGCTTCTTGTGAAAAGAGCTTCTTGGAATTAAACCCTCCAACCTCTTTGACACCAGAATATGCATTGGCTACGGAAGCGGACTTACAAGTTGCTTTACGTGGTGCTTATGCAGGTTTAAAATCTACTTCTTTATACGGTAGATCTTTACCAGTACTTGGTGATATTATGGCTGATAATACTTATCAGTCAGTTGCCAATACAAACCGTTACACCGCATTTAGTCTGTATAACTATACAGTAACAGATGGTGATGTAGCTGGTTTATGGAGTGCATCTTATAGTATTATTTTACGTGCAAACAATATCATCAATTCTAAGATTCCTGATAATGCAAACGTATTACAATACAAAGGTGAGGCTTATGCCATTCGTGCATTGGCTTACTTTAACTTAGTTCGTTACTTTGCAACGCCTTATACACAAGACCCAACTGCACTAGGTGTGCCAGTTGTTACTGTGTACAATCCTGACTTAAAACCAGGTAGAGCTAAGGTTTCTGAAGTGTACGACCAAATCAACAGAGACTTAACGCAGGCTGCTACTTTAATGACTAAGTTTACGAACTCTTCTCAGTTTAGTAGGTATGCTGCTAGAGCTTTACAAGCTAAGGTATACCTTACAATGGGAGATAAAACAAACGCAAAAGCACTTGCTTTAGACGTAATTGCAAATAGTGGTTTCACTCCGGTGACTGCAGCTACACACGCAGGTTACTGGGCAGGTGTTGCACCTAGAACTGATAAAGTAGAAACTTTATTTGAATTATCATTTGATGCAGTTGGAAACAACGCATTTGATGCATTGGCTTATATCTACTTACAAACTGGTAACTACGGAGACCTGTTATGTTCTACTGAATTATACGGTAAGTTTGACGCAGCGGATGTAAGAAAAGCAATGTATGCAACAGGTACTAGAGGCGGTTTGGCTTCTGTATTTGTAAATAAATTCACTTCATTCAGTGGTGATCACACAGATACTAAAGTTTTAAGATTGTCTGAAATGTACTTAATTGCTGCAGAAGCTTCTTACCCTTCAAGCTCCGCTGATGCCTTGAAATATGTAAATGAAGTAACTAGCCGTAGAGGTGCTCCAGCAATTGCTACTTCTGGTGCTGCATTATTAGAGGACATTATCTTAGAAAGAAGAAAAGAATTAGCTTTCGAAGGTGATCGTTATCTTGATATGCAGAGATTGCAAAGAGGTATTGTACGTAGTACTGATTACCCTGCATCTGCAAGAACACTTGATTACACAAACTTCAGAAGATTGATGCCAATCCCTCAGGGTGAATTGGATGCAAATCCATCTATCAAGACACAACAAAATCCAGGCTGGTTCTAAACCTATCCTGCAATTTTATATAGAAAGGCTGCCTTTATGGCGGCCTTTCTTTTTTTAACGAATTTTATTTCAAAAAATGAGTCAAAGCAATTAGTTTTAGGTATCAATATGCGACTATGAAAAAAATGATAATTTGTATTTTACTTTGCTTTGGATTACAAAATGTGCAGGCTCAACTTTTACAGTTGCAGGATCCTGTTTCTAGCAAAAATTTTAATCCGGAAAAATATGCAGGCATCAGAGGTACCCCATTCTTACAAGAGAAATGGGTACATGGTTCGGTAACAACCAATCTTGGAGTATATAATGATCTTGAACTTAAGATAGACTTATACGATAATATCCTTTTTTTTAATAATGGCGGCGAACCTTTTGAATTGATTGATAAAATTGTGGAAGTGAAACTATTTCCAAAATGGCCTGACAATAAAAATGAATTGCTATTCACAAAAGGCTTAAGCCAAGCGGGGATTAAGCCCGAGCAATATATACAGGTATTAGTAGGGACTGGTGCCGTACAGTTTTATCGTTCGGATATTAAACAAGTTTCTGAAATGAGCGAAATTAATGCAGGTATGGTAAAAACATTTGCAAATGCGAGCAGGTTTTACATTAAGAAAGGGGACCAATTTAAATTAATTCGTCTGAACAAAGAGGATGTCATGTCTTTTTTAATAGATAAAGACGCGGCGATCAATGCCGTGATAACAGAGAAGAAATTAAACTTAAAAAAGGAAGGAGATATTGCGCAAGCAATACAGGCGTATAATAGCTTGCCTTAAATATCATTATCATAAGGCAGCGAAATAACCTTAGGCCCTTTCTTTACTGATACTGTTGTAGTAACACATCGCGCCAGTATTAATTTACTTTGTGTCATCATATCCAAATTTCTGATT
>CAIOYQ010000047.1 GCA_903862505.1 uncultured Bacteroidota bacterium | reverse complement strand
GCGCGCGCCTTTAAAATCATTAGCGTGCTTTTTTGAACTTTTATATTTTATTCAAAAGTGATAAAAAAGCAAAAGGCCCGCATTGCGGGCCTTTTGTATAATCGAAAAGTAAAGAATTACTTAGGATCTAAAATATGCTTGATACGATCTTGTAAATCATCAAAGTGATTCACCGTATTTACATCTGTGAAACCACCTTTATTGGCTTGAATGCTTGAGCCTAATTTTTTCAATTGTGCTTTTGCTTCAGAAACAACATCGGTGTTTTCAACATCAATAGAAGGCCCCATTCTAAATGACGCGGCAGCTGCCGCTGCAGCATTGGCGCCTGCATCAGGATGAATAATATCTTCTAATTGAGCTACATAAGCCTTTTGTAAGTTACGACGGTAAACATCAGTCGCTTTCTTGCTTGTTAACTCTGCAAAAATTCCTTTACGCGTATCTTCCATCATATCATGTAAAGAGTAAGTTGCATTGCCATATCTTGTAGTGCTTGTTATTAAACGGTATAAACGACCTTTTTCTAATAAGCTTTTTAAAACATTTGTTTGAATGCTTTGTAAACGCTCATTTGCAATAGGGCTAGATACTTTATTTAAAATAGTATTATCTAAAATCCATTTAGGAGTTGTAAATAATTGTGTTTGCAAGAAATTCATTGCAGACTTTTGCATATCAACAGGCGTTGGAGTATACACATCACCTGGTTCTTCTATACTCTTAAATGTTTCGTTTACGCCGCCAATATTTTTTGCCACATGGCCCATGTACCTATTAAATTGAGAAACCAATTGACCGTACATATCATTTAAATTTTCGTAACGGTCTCCTTCTTCTTTAGTCCACTCAGGAAGATTTTTAATAATAACTTGTAAATTTTTAATTCCATATTCACTTGCTTTTACTGCGTTATCACTTAAGTCTTCTGACTGCGCGCGTGGGTCAGCGTTGAAACCTTCACCACCAAACCAAACTCTATCGGACTTACTTAATGCATCTATTATCCACTTGTTGTTGATTTTTTTATCTGCTTCATCTCCAACGCCTGTATAGGTATAACCCCATTTAATCGCCCACTTATCATAATCGCCAATGCGTGGGAATAAACCAGACTGATTGATATTATCTTCAGGTTGTGCTACATAGTTAAAACGAGCATAGTCCATAATGGAAGCCGAGTGTCCGTTTGCTTCTACCCATTGCTTGTCTCTTAATTTTTCAACAGGCGTCTTGCTACTGCTACCCATATTATGTCTTAATCCCAAAGTATGTCCTACTTCGTGTGAAGAAACAAAACGGATTAAATTACCCATTAATTCATCATCAAATTTTATTTTTCTTGCAGCAGGATCAACAGCTGCAGTTTGAATCATATACCAATCATGTACTAAGTTCATTACATTATGGTACCATCCAATATGACTTTCTAAAATCTCACCACTTCTTGGATCGTGCACTTGAGGACCATATGCGTTTTCGATATCAGATGCGAAATAACGAATCACAGAGAAACGTGCATCCTCCAAACTCATGGTAGAATCGTTAGGCCATTCTTTTCCTTGGATTGCATTTTTCCAACCTGCTTGTTCAAAGGCTTTATTCCAATCGTTTACGCCGGCAATTAAAAATGGAACCCATTTTTTTGGAGTTGCTGGATCTATATAGTAAATAATAGGTTTAATTGGCTCAACCAATTCGCCACGCGTATACTTTTCTAAATCTGCAGGCTTTGGTTCTAATCTATATCTAACGGCAAACACTTTGTTGTCTACTTTATGTTGATCGTCAGAGAATTGAACAAAATTGTCTGCAAAATAACCCACTCTTGAATCAAAAAAGCGCGTATTCATTGGAACCTTAGGTAATAATCTAATTGAAGTATTTAATTCTAATGTAACGGCACCTCCGTTCATAGCAGCTGGAATAGAAGCACTGCTTCCTCCACCCATTTGGCTGCCTGGCATTGGAGCGCTAGCGTTAAATGTTTTAACGGTTCTCACTTCCATATTAATAGGGTAAGACTTAATACTTTCAATATAGGATCTGTCTGAAGCCAATCCCATTAAGCCAAACATTCTTTTTGCACTTGGCGTTAAGCTAACTGCTTGATTATCACCTTTAAAAAATTCTGTCACTTCTATCACAGATGAACTTGAATCTTTTCCTAAGGCCTTAATATCAAAAGAAGCTACGATTGGATCTAGATAAGAGTTTTTAACTGCTTTCGCAATGGTTTGCGTAGAGTCTGCTCTGCTAATTAAAGTCACTACACGCATAAAAATGCGTTGGTTAGGTCCTTTTTCAAATTGCAAGCTTTGCTCATTTACCTCTTCACCGCCGTACTTTCTGGCACCCCCTGCAACCTTGGTAAAGCGGGTCACTGCAAGCAATTCACGTCCTAAAAGGCTGTCTGGGATTTCGAAGTAGTATTTGTCATCTAAAAAGTGTACGGAAAACACACCTTTTTGACTTACGGCTTTTTTGGTAATGACCTCTCCAAATGCCTT
>CAIOYQ010000046.1 GCA_903862505.1 uncultured Bacteroidota bacterium | reverse complement strand
CTGGAGTTTTAATTTATTAGAGGCTTTAGGATTTAGCGAAGATCAAATAGATGCAGCCAACGATTATGTTTGTGGTACAATGACTGTAGAAGGTGCGCCAGAATAGAAGGATGAGCATTTGTCTATATTTGATTGTGCGAATAAAAATGGTAAAAAAGGAGTTAGATATATTCATGCACATGGTCACATTAAAATGATGGCTGCTTGTCAACCATTCTTATCGGGTGCAATTTCTAAAACCATTAATCTTCCAAACGAAGCGACTGTTGAAGAAATTGCTGATTCTTATTTAATGAGTTGGTCCCTAGGTTTAAAAGCGAATGCGATTTATCGTGATGGTTCTAAATTAAGCCAGCCATTATCAACAAAGTCTGATAAGAAAAAGAAAACTGACGAAGCGACTGATGAGGAAGCAGCTATCGAAGCAGGTTCTCAATTAGTAGACCTTAGCAACTTAACAGTGGACGAATTATTAGAAGAAGTGCAAAAGAGAATGGCTACTTCTACCGATACGGTATTGAAGCGTCAATTGTCTCGCATTGTAGAGCGTAAATCCTTGCCAGCGAAGCGTCGTGGCTTTACACAAAAAGCTAGAATCGGCGGTCAAGTATTGTTCCTAAGAACAGGTGAATACAATGACGGAACCGTTGGTGAATTATTCATTGACTTAGCAAAAGAAGGTTCAACACTTCGTAGCTTAATGAACTGTTTCGCCATCTCTATCTCTGTAGGTTTACAATACGGTGTTCCATTAGAAGAGTTCGTTGATAAATTTGTATTCACGAAATTTGAACCATCCGGAATGGTGGATCATCCAAATATTAAAACTACTACATCCATTGTTGACTTTATATTCCGTGCATTAGCATATGAATATTTAGGCAGAACCGATTTAGTACATGTATTAGACAAGCCAACAGTAGAAAACTTAGGTGAAGCGGGTGATATCACTTTAGTAGGTACTCCAGAACTAAGTAGCATTCGCGTAACCGCGCCTGCAGCGAGTCCAGCACCTGTTGCAAAACTAAATGTAGTAGCAGCGGTAAACGAAGGTGGTAGTTCAATGGATAATATTACTGCAGCAGCGAAGAGCATGCAAAGCGATGCGCCTGCATGTAGCACCTGTGGACATATCACTATTCGTAGCGGTACTTGTTACAAATGCTTGAACTGTGGCACATCTATGGGATGCAGCTAGTACTTTGTTAAACAATCTTAATTTCCAATACCCGCTTATAGAGCGGGTATTTTTTTGGCAAATTTTCATGTAAAAATTTGAAAAGCTTCCGAAAAATTCTTTAAATTCAATATCTCAAATCATACTAGAAAAACGATTGCAATATGTCAACAGTTCAAGTTAAAGTAGCGCCTAAAAAATATGACGCGGTTATTGTAGGTTCTGGTGCCGGCGGTGGAATGGCAGCCTATGTATTAGCAAAAGCAGGATTAAAAGTTTGCTTGTTGGAAGCGGGTCCCGATTATGATCCTGCTAAAAACTCATCACAATTAAAAAATCCATGGGAATCACCACGTCGTGGAGCAAGTACTAAAATGAGACCCTTTGGTGATTTTGACGCTTCCTTTTGGGGCTGGGAAATTGACGGTGAACCCTATACGCAAACAAAAGGTTCGGATAAGTTTGAATGGTGGAGAGCAAGAATGGTAGGTGGACGTACCAATCATTGGGGACGTATCTCGCTTCGTTTTGGACCCAAAGATTTTAAGCGAAGAAGCATTGATGGATTGGGTGACGATTGGCCAATTGGTTATGAGGATGTAAAACCATACTACGATAAAATTGATCAATTAATTGGTGTATACGGAACCAATGAAGGATTAGAAAATGACCCGGATGGAATTTTCTTACCGCCACCAAAACCTCGTTTGCATGAATTAATGTTTAAGAAAGCGGCAACAGGGATTAATATTCCCGTAATTCCATCTCGTTTATCTATTTTAACAAAGAAAATAAATGACGAGCGTGGAGTATGTTTTTATTGCGGCCAGTGTAATCGTTCTTGTAAAGTATATGGCGACTTCTCTTCTTCTTCTGTATTGGTGAAGCCAGCAATTATGACGGGTAATGTGGATTTGATTACGGGTGCGATGGCACGTGAAGTAATCACAGACCGAGAAGGAAAAGCAGTAGGTATTTCTTATGTAAATAAAAATGATAAACAAGAATATCAGATAAATGCGAAAGTGGTTATCCTTGGAGCAAGTACTTGCGAAACGGCACGTTTATTATTAAACTCAAAATCTCAAAAGCATCCAAATGGCTTAGCGAATAGCAGCGGTGTGGTAGGGCATTACTTACACGATTCAACAGGTGCTGCAATGGGCGGTGTGATTCCAAGTTTGTTTGGTCGCAAGCGATATAATGAAGACGGCGTGGGCGGTATGCACGTATATACACCATGGTGGTTGGATAATAAAAAATTGGATTTTCCTCGTGGATACCACATTGAATATTGGGGAGGGATGAGTCAACCTAATTATGGTTTTGGTATGGGTATGCAGGGTATGAATGGAAAATTCCAAGTAAATGGTCAAACTAAGGAAGAAGGCGGATACGGCGCTTCTTTAAAAGAGGATGTTCGTTTCTTTTATGGTGCATCCGTTGGTATGGGTGGAAGAGGAGAAGGCATTCCAGATTTTAAAAATCATTGTAAAATAGATCCAGACGTAGTAGATAAATATGGTATCCCGGTTTTAAATTTTGATTGTAAGAATTCAGACTATGAAATTAAACAAGCAAAGCATATGAAGGAAACCTTCCGTGAAATCATGCACGAGATGGGTGCTGTAATTACTTGGGGCGATCAAGACGATGCAAGCAATAACTATGGCTTATCTAATCCAGGTAATATTATTCATGAAGCAGGTACCGTGAGAATGGGTAACGATAAAAAAACTTCTGCATTAAATGCATGGGGCCAAGCGCATGATTGTAATAATTTATTCTGTGTGGACGGATCGGTATTTACTTCTCAAGCAGATAAGAATATTACTTGGACTATTTTAGCATTGTCTATGCGTACTTCTGAGTATATATTGGATCAGTTAAAAAAGCAAAATATTTAATGCATGCATTTAATTAAATTTATAATTTCAATAAATTAAAATATTATGGACAGACGGAATTCAATTAAAGCCTTATTTTTCACTTCATTTTCTGCAAGTGTATTAATGGCAATGGCAAAAGATCCTAAAACTACTGTTGCATTAGATAGTGATAGAATGCAAGAAGAGAAGGATTATTTGGCAAAAATTAAAGCAGGTCCTAAGTTTTTTGATTTGCATGAAATGGCTACTATTAAAGTATTGGCAGACATTATTATGCCAAAGGACAAAGTGAGCGGTTCTGCAACAGATGCCAAAGTGCCCGACTTTATAGAGTTTATTGTAAAAGATATGCCAGAGCATCAAGTGCCTGTAAGAGGTGGTTTAAAATGGTTGGATAGACATAGTACCAATAAGCATAACAAACAATTTGTCGCCTGTACACCAGCGGAACAAATTGGTATAGTTGACGAGATTGCCTATCCAAAAAAAGCGAAGCCTGAAGTTTCACAAGGTGTTAGCTTTTTTAATAAAATGCGCGATTTAGTAACTACTGGTTTTTATACTTCTGAAATTGGCGTAAAGGATTTAGGATATATGGGTAATGTTCCAAACCAATGGAACGGGGTACCAGCGGATGTATTAAAACAACATGGCCTTGCTTACACCGACAAAGAAAATAAAGAGTGTATTAGCTATTAATTTTTTAGCTTAGGTACCCGTAACTTTTAAGCAATCGTACTTCCACTTGCAATGGCTTCACTTGGGCTTACAAAGTATAATTTACCTTGTGCGTCTTCGGCCATTAAAATCATGCCTTGGCTTTCAATGCCGCGCATTTTACGTGGGGCAAGATTGGCAACAATGGTCACTTGTTTGCCTACAATATCTTCAGGATTAAAATGCATGGCAATACCCGATAAAATAGTTCTCTTTTCAATACCTAAGTCTACTAACAATTCTAATAATTTATCTGCCTTCTCTACCTTCTTGGCTTCAATAATGGTTCCCACGCGCAAATCAATTTTACCAAAATCGTCAAAAACAATTTCTGGTTTTAATGGAGCAACTCCATTTTCGTTTTTTGCTTCAGCGCCTTCGGCAGCATTGTTTGTATTTTCCATTTTCGTTTTTTTAGCTTCCGCATTGGCTTTTAATTCAGCTAACTCGGCAGCAATTTCTTCGTCTTCAATTTTTCTAAATAATAATTCAGGGGGACGTAAACTATAACCCACTTTTAATAAGTTAAAGTTGCCTGCGTTTTCCCATTCTAGCATTTTGTCCACTACTTTCATTAAATGACACATTTTCTTCGCTGTAAATGGAAGGAATGGGTTAATTAAAATAGCTAGGTTGGCGGTTAATTGTAAGCAACCATGTATACAGTTGTCAATTTTAGCTTGAGCAGTAGGGTCGGTTTCAATATTTTTTGCTAAAATCCAAGGCTCCTTCTTTTGCATGTATTGGTTGCCCAAGCGTGCAAGATTAACCACTTCAAATTGCGCGTCTCTAAATTTATATTGCTCTAATAAAGCAGTAATTTTTTCTTTAGTTTCTTTTACAGACAACAAAAGTGCATTGTCATCATCGTCTAAAAACTCAATGTGAATTTTTGGTACTTTCCCTTTTGTGAGTTTATGCATTAATACCCAGGTTCTGTTTACATAGTTGGCGAAGATGCTTACCAGTTCACCGTTTACGGCATCCTGAAAACCTTTCCAAGTAAATTCACTATCCTTAGATTCGGGTGAAATAGAATTTAAATAAAAACGCAAACAGTCGGCTAATGATTCACCACCATTCTCTTTCTTAATCCATTTGTTAATATAATCATCCATCTCAATACTCCATCCGCGTGAAGTACTCATCTTGTCTCCTTCTAAATTCATGAACTCATTGGCAGGAACATTCTCTGGTAAAACATTGCCATGCAATTTTAACATCACAGGAAATATGATACAGTGAAATACAATATTATCCTTACCAATAAAGTGCACTAACTTGGTTTCAGGATCATTCCAATAAGGTTTCCAATCCTTATTATTATTAATTGCCCATTGCTTAGTGGCGCTTATATATCCAATAGGCGCATCAAACCAAACGTATAAAACTTTCCCATCGCCACCTGTCACAGGCACTTTCACCCCCCAATCTAAATCACGTGTAACCGCGCGCGCTTGTAAGCCACCATCAATCCAGCTTTTGCACTGTCCAATTACTGCTGGTCTCCAATCGCTGGTATGTTCTTCTAACAACCACTTTCGTAAAAAATCCTCATGTCTATTTAAAGGCAAATACCAATGGGTGGTTTCTTTTTTAATAGGCGCATTCCCGCTTAATGTACTTAGGGGATTAATTAATTCCTCAGGGCTTAAACTCTTGCCACATTTCTCACACTGATCACCATAGGCTTCACTGTATCCACAGCTTGGACAAGTGCCTTTTATATAACGGTCCGCCAAAAAAGAATTGGCTTGCGTATCAAAATATTGTTGGGTTGTTTTTGTTTCTAAATCTCCATTGCTTTCAAGGTCTTTAAAAAATTCACTAGCCGTTTCATGATGCAATGGATCGCTGGTGCGATGGTAAATATCAAAGGCAATACCCAGGTCCTTAAAATTTTGTTCAATAATGGGATGATACTTATCAATAATGGCTTGGGCGGTGGTTCCTTCCTTTGTTGCTTGAATAGGAATGGCCGTTCCATGCTCATCACTTCCGCAAACAAAAACCACATCTCTTTTTTGTGCTTTTAAATAGCGTACATAAATATCGGCAGGTAAATACGCGCCCGCTAAATGACCAATATGTTTTAAACCATTGGCATAAGGCAGGGCAGCCGTAATCAAATATCGTTTAGGCGTCTTCATTCCTGCAAAAGTACTTAATATTGCGGTATGATTCAACCTCAAAACCTACAAGCTGGCGACGTAATTGGTATGGTATGTCCTGCTGGAACCATCCCTTTGGAAAAGGTACAAAAATGTGTGGAGACCCTTGCTGGCTGGGGGTATACTGTAAAATTGGGCAAAACTTTAGGGGGAAAACATTTCACTTATTCGGGTACCGACGCGGAACGCGCTGCCGATTTACAGGCAATGATGGACGATAAAAATGTTAAAGCTATTTTATGTGCAAGAGGTGGGTATGGATTAAGTAGAATTATAGACACTTTGGATTTTACAGCAATGCAGGCGCATCCTAAATGGGTGATTGGCTTTAGTGATATTACGGTTTTGCATGCTGCATTACAAAAAAAAGGCATCATGAGTATACATGGTCCTATGGCTGCAGCATTTAATAAAGGACCAGAGGGCGAACCTTATATACAAGCAATAAAATCCATTTTTGAAGGTCAAAAAACTAGTTATGAAGTACCTGTGCATAGCTACAATAAATTAGGGTCGGTAACGGCTCCCATTATTGGGGGTAATTTGTGTTTGATTGCCCACTTAATTGGATCTCAAAACAGTTTGGATACCAAGGGTAAAATCTTGTTTTTAGAAGATATTGGAGAATTTCATTACAATTTAGACAGGATGGTGATTCAAATGAAAAATGCAGGATTATTCAATGATTTGGCCGGTTTGGTATTGGGTGGTTTTTCAGAAATGAGGGACGAACCAACCGATATTGGGGCAGGCGCTTTAGAAATAATTCAATCCCATGTGCAAGCATTTAACTACCCCGTATGTTATGAGTTTCCAGTGAGTCACGGGCTTCCAAATTATCCAATAAAAGAAGGTGCGGTTTATCAACTTAATATTCAAGCCAATGGCGTAAGCCTTAGGGAGGCTTAAGTAAAGTTTATAATATTTTAAAAAGGCGTTAATATTCAGGCCAAAAGTAGCTGCAACCTAATTTATGTACTAAATTTGTCGTATAAAATTTATTTCTATGCAAAAGTTATTTTTTACCTTATTAGTGACGTTTTCATTAGGCCTACAAGCTTCTTTTGCACAATCTTACATTTTGTCTGGCGTTGAAAAGACAGACAAGGAAGGCATGCAATATGAAATACTTGGAAAAGTAGCTAACAATTATTGGATTTATAAAAAAAATGACGGGGTGTCTACCATTGCATTGTACAATGCGCAAATGCAATTGGTAAAACAAAATGACTTGGCTTTTATACCCGCTTCCATTAGAGACATTCAGTTTATAAAATCAGCAAACAAAGTAGTATTGTTTTATCAATTCCAAGGAAATACAACGGTCTATGCTGCAGCTGCAGAATTAAATACAGAAGGACAATTAGTAGGGAAGCCAAAAATTATTGACACGGCCGAAAATGTGCGTCCTGGTTCCAACGCGAAAGTGTTTAATTTATTAGAGAGTGATGATCATTCTCAATTAAAACTTTTTTCCGTTAATACCACAAAAGCAAATTCGCTTAAAGTGAAAGTAGTTTCATTGAACAGTGATTTTGATATTTTGAACGAGTCAACCGTGAATGTAAATGCGCAAAACAAAAAAAGTGTTTTATCGGATTTTGCTTTAGACAATAAAGGCAATTTATTCTGCTTAAGAAATATGACCTTAGAAGGGGCTGCGCCAGCAGTAAGCTTATTGTATTTATCAGCAGACGGGTTGGAAGTAGTAGAGTCTTCTATTTTAAACGCTACCTTATTATTGGACGATATTCGTTTAAAAGTTGATAATGCAAATGGACGAGTTATTTTAAATTCGTTTTATGCCACTACTAAAAAGGGAAATGTAGAGGGCATTTATTCTTATATATGGGATGCGAATGCAAAAAAAGAAATCACGAGCAATGCGAGTCGTTTTACCGATGCAATCAGAAAAGCAGTGAGTTCTAAAAGAAATTTAAAAGACGCGTATGACAATTTCTATTTTGATAAAATAAATATTCAAGCAGACGGAAGTATCGTAGTGGTTGCAGAAGCAGCAGAAACCAATAGCAACAGAAATATTTTTTCAAGATGGGATTATTTTTATGGCGGACCGTTTTACAATCCGTTTATGTTTAGTTTTTGGAACCGACCTTTTGGTTTTTATCCATGGGCAAGGTTTGGATGGGGGATGTCTCCTTTTATGTGGAATCCTTGGATGAATCCTTATGCAGGGTTTGGTTACCCTTCCGTTATGTATAATGCAAACAAAATTGCTTTAATAGCTATTGACACGAAAGGAAGTATTCAATGGGTAAAAACAATTGACAAGAAGCAATCGGACATGAACGTTGATCAATTTATTGGATATGGAGTCTTAGAAAATAACAATGCTACTACTTTTGTTTATCAGAAAAGAGCAAAAGGGGTAAGTCAGTTTATGGTAAACAGTTTAGGTAAAGATGGATTATTATCAAAAGGCGCCAATGTAATTGTTGCAGAAAAAAATCACGAGTGGATACCTCGTTCTTTAAAACAAACAGGTGATAACGAGGCGATTGTTCCTTATCAGTATAAGGATAGAATTGGATTCGCAAAAATCCAAATTAAATAAGTACTGTGGTTTTTTTATTTAGAGATAGGTCAGACATTAATTTACTATTCTTAATATTATTAAGTGTTGGTTTGCATTTTCACAATTGGATTATACCTCCAATGGTTATTGCCAATGCTTCTGATGGATTTTTACCTTATCTATTGGTAAACTATATAACACCACTCCCTCCACTGGCTTTAATTATTTTATTTCAAGTAATTATTTTAAGCCAGGCCATTCGCTTAAACATTTTAATGAGTAAACTTAAAATGTATCAACAAGTAAGCTACTTGCCGGGGTTTACATATATTATTTTAACCGCTTTGTTTCCTTACTGGGATGTGATTAGTTCTGGTTTGGTGGCCAACTCATTAGTATTATGGATATTGGTGAAATTGTTAAGGTTGTACGACCAAAATCAGCCCAAATCATTGGAGTTTAATATTGGCTTGATATTAGGATGTTCCATTTTATTATACTCGCCCATTGCTATATTAATTCCGGTGGTACTTTTTGCATTAACCATTATCAGACCTTTCAAATTATCGGAATGGTTGGTTTTACTAATGGGTATTTTACTCCCTTTTTATTTTATTTTCACTTTTCTTTATTTGACGAGTGGTTCACAAGAGTTTAAACAATATTTGCCTAGACTGGATTGGAAAAATCCATTGATCAGGCCAAAATTGAACATTATTTTAACACTCATCTTAATGGGGGTCCAGTTTATAGCCGGGCTTTATTATTGGCAGGATCAGCAGTCTAGGTTTATCATTCAGGTCCGCAAGTATTGGGGGGTATTATTATTGGTACTTATTTTAGCCCTGTTTCAGCCCATCATTTTCTCTGCCCAGGCTTTATATGCGTCGGCCATTGTGTTAACCCCCTTGGCTTGTTTTATTAGTTTTGCTTATTCGGTACCCAAAAGGCTATTTGTACCCAATATTCTATTTTGGTCGGCCATTGCGGCTATTGTGTATAACCATCTTGGTTAAGTGAAGAATTTAACCCTCTTTTTTTAGGGGGTTTTTGGTAACTTTGTCCTTCAAATTTTCCTTACTCGTAAACCGTACAATCATGAAATTTGGTGTAGTTGTTTTCCCTGGTTCTAATTGCGATAGAGATATGCAAGATGCATTAGAAAAAGACCTTGGTTTCCCCGTTGAAATGCTATGGCATAAGGATAGCGACTTGTCTCATTTTACGACGGAAGATTGTGTGGTATTGCCAGGTGGTTTCTCCTATGGCGATTACTTACGTTGCGGTGCTATTGCAAAATTCAGTCCCATGATGCAATCGGTTATTGAATTTGCCAACAAGGGGGGTAAAGTTTTGGGTGTTTGTAATGGGTTTCAAATTTTATGCGAGAGTGGATTGTTGCCCGGCGCTTTATTGCAAAACGAGCATCAGCAATTTGTTTGTAAAAATGTATTTATTAAAACCTCGGATAGTGAGGCTTTGCAAATACCTATTGCACATGGAGAAGGAAGGTATTATGCCGACGATGCAACCTTATCTCATTTAGAAAAAAATAATCAGATTTTATTCCATTATTGTGATGAAAAAGGCAATGTAGGTGGTGAAGCAAATCCAAATGGTTCTACGCATCATATCGCTGGTATCTGTAATGATAATAGAAATGTATTTGGCATGATGCCGCATCCAGAGCGTGCCACCAACAATGCATTAAGTAATATAGATGGTGTAAAAGTATTTGAAATTTTAGGATTAAAGAAGTAGGTAATTGGTTTAATAAAAAGTTTATTATGAAAAAAGGTATTATTTTTTTATTCTTGATAGTGGCTGCACTAAATACAAGTGCACAAAAAATTAATCCTGTAAAGTGGACTTTTGAAGCAGTTAAAAAAGCAGATAAGCAATATGATATTACATTTTCTGCTTCCATTGATGCGCCATGGCATATGTATTCTCAGTTTGTAAAAAAAGGGCCTGTTCCAACTTCGGTGCAGATTAAGAAAAATCCATTGGTTCAATTCAAAGGTGCGGTAAAAGAAATAGGGACTTTGGAGAAAAAATTCGATAAAAACTTTAATGCGGACATCGCTTATTTTAGTAACAAAGTACAGTTTGTTCAATCCGTTACATTGAAAGTAGCAAGTAAAACTAAGTTGACTGGCGAAATTGAATATATGGTTTGTAACGACGAGCGTTGTTTGCCACCCACTAAAGTGCCTTTTGAAATTACCATTCAATAAGAGTGCATTTTCTTGAGCACTAAAAAATAAATATTTTGAATAATTCCCTTCGTTTACTAATAGTTTGCTTTTTAAGCTTTTCATTAAGTAATTCAGCGATTGCTCAAAATGATAGTTTGATAAAAGTGATTGCCAAGGTATCGCCTATTAATGATAGCACTTATCAGTTACAATATACGATTCAAACAAAAGAAGGCTGGCGTGTTTTTGGTCAAACCATTTCACCAGAAGCCATTACAGATACATTTACAACCCCACCTCATTTTCTTTTTTCCTTAGAGACCATAAAATTAAAAGGGCCTACTGCTTTTTCAACAGGAGCGACTCAACAAAAAGATGAGTTGTTTGAAAAGGCATTCATATTTCCAATTGGAGCCATCAAGGCAATAGATACGATCATCATACATGGGTTTCAACCGGATACAGTAAAAGCAATGTTGGCTATTTCCATTGCAAAAGGCAATGAATTTTATCAGCAGGAAGTACCTGTGTATTTATTTTTAGCGAATGGGAAAAAAGCGGAAGGCTTTAAGATACAATTGCCAGCAACCGCTACTACTGCGCCGGCAGGTGCCTGCGGGGAGGCAGCCAATGATAGTAAAAATGCAAGTGGATGGTCGGTATTTATTTTAGGACTGCTAGGCGGCTTAATTGCATTAATTACCCCATGTGTATTCCCTATGATACCCGTAACGGTTTCTTTTTTTACCAAGCGATCTAAAACCAAGCGGGAGGGTATTAAAAATGGTTTGCTATATGGCTTAAGTATTTTTTTAATTTATGTATTGGCAAGTGTGCCGTTCCATTTATTGGGAAATGTGCAACCCGAAATTTTTAATAGCATTTCAACGAGCCCGGTATTAAATATTATTTTCTTTGTAATTTTTATATTCTTCTCCATTTCTTTCTTTGGTTTTTTTGAAATCACACTACCAAGTGGTATTGCTAATAAGGCCGATTCAAAAAGTGGATTGGGAAGTTTAGGTGGTATCTTTTTTATGGCTATTACTTTAGCCATTGTTTCGTTTTCTTGCACGGGTCCTATTTTGGGTACTTTATTAGTTGGTTCTTTACAAGGGGGAGCTTGGGCTTTAACCTATGGGATGGCGGGATTTGGCTTTGCATTGGCCCTGCCATTTACATTATTTGCTATTTTCCCGCAATGGTTACAAAGTTTACCAAAGTCGGGTGGCTGGTTGGATACGATAAAAAAAGTGTTGGCCTTTTTAGAATTAGCATTGGCCTTTAAATTTTTATCCAATGCGGACTTAGTGCAACATTGGGGACTCTTAAAGCGTGAAGTATTTTTAGGTATATGGGCTTTGATAAGTATTGGGCTGGCATTATACTTATGGGGTAAATTACAATTACCACACGATACAAAGGGAGCAAAAATTTCAATAGGTCGTAAAATTGGAGCAGTATTGGCTATCGCATTTTCGGTGGTATTAATTTTGGGCATTTCCCCTAAAAATGCCAGTTATATTAAATTCTTAAGTGGATTTCCACCGCCAAGTCATTATAGTATTATGGCACAGACAAGCGAAGACAATAATGGGGTGCATGCCAATGTGATGAATGATTATTCAAAAGCCCTGGCTTTAGCAAAAGAACAAAACAAACCTATCCTAATAGACTTTACTGGTTGGGCTTGCGTAAACTGTCGCAAGATGGAGGAGAATGTATGGACCGATCCTGCAGTTTCTACTTTTATTAAAGAAAATTTTATTCTGGTTTCGCTATATGTAGACGACAAAGAAATGTTACCAGTAGAAAAACGTTTTAAATATACAAGTAAGGCAGGTACTGAAAAACAAATAAATAGTGTGGGTGATTTATGGGCCACTTTTCAAGCTGAAAATTTTAATCAGGTAACACAACCATTATATGTTGTGATGAGTCCTGATCAACAATTACTATCTAATCCGGTAGGCTATACACCTAACCCTCAGACATACTTGCAATGGTTACAGTGCAGTGTTACGAAGGGGAAACCTTAAAAAAAATTGGTATAAAAAAGGCTCCGAACTCGGAGCCTTTTTTATATAGTGAATGCATATTTCACACTTTATTATTTTCTACAAGCTCATACCACGCTCGTTCATCATCTTTCTTAAATTAATTAAACCATAACGCATTCTTCCCAAAGCTGTGTTAATACTACAGTTGGTCATTTGTGCAATTTCCTTAAAGCTCAGGTTGGCATAATGTCTTAATACAATAATTTCTCTTTGCTCCTCTGGTAATAAATCTACTAGTTCCTGAATATTACGATGCGTTTGTGCGCGCGTCATTTTATAATCGGCAGGATGATCGGAGTGTTTAATAATTTCAAATAAATCTTGGTCATCGCTGGTTTTAATAGTGGGAGTACGTTTTACTTTTCTAAAATGATCTACGCAAAAATTATGTGCAATACGTAAAGCCCAAGGTAAAAACTTACCCTCGTCGCTATACTTGTTCTGCTTAAGGTTATTAATAATTTTAATAAATATATCTTGGATCAAATCTTCGGCTAAGTAACTGTCCTTTACCATAAATAAAATGGCATTATAAATTCTTTGTTGGTGACGATCAATTAAAGCATCAAAAGCACGGGTGTTTCCTTGTTGAAACATTTGAATGAGTTCGTTGTCGTTGAGTTGTACGGTTTTGTTCATTGTAGTTTTTTATAGGTCTTCGAAAGCTAAGCAAGGGTGTACTTAGATGGGTTAGTAATGGAAAATTAGCCCCTAATGCAATCCGTTTTTCATTTGTTGAAAACGAAAAATTTAGCGCGAGGATATCCACATTTAGGTCTCGGTCCCATTTCAAAAATAATATCACATTTGTTGCAACCAATTGACAAGGAAACTGTTATTTTGCTGTATGGCGGTAAGTAAAAAAGGGAAGGATTCCATTGAGATAGTTGGGGCAAGGGTACATAATTTAAAAAATGTATCGGTGGACTTCCCGCGTGACCAATTTATAGTGGTAACCGGGGTTTCAGGAAGTGGCAAGTCCTCTTTAACCATAGACACTTTATTTGCCGAGGGGCAAAGACGCTATGCAGAAAGTTTGTCCTCCTATGCCCGTCAATTTATGTCCCGAATGGGAAAGCCCGATGTGGATTATATCAAGGGCCTATGTCCAGCCATTGCTATTGAACAGAAAGTAACTACCCGCACACCTCGAAGTACCGTGGGAAGTATGACCGAACTCTACGATTATTTTAGGGTATTTTTCGCCCGTATTGGTAAAACCTATTCTCCTATTAGTGGCCAGGAAGTGAAAAAGCATGACGTACAGGACGTGCTTGCATATATCCAAAAAGGGAAGGCCGGTGATAAGATGGTATTATTGGTCCCCTTTAAACAACAAGCCAAAAGAGATATTGTAGAGGAGTTAAACATATTGGTACAAAAAGGGTTTACGCGTATTTATTTACGTGCTGCTAAAACGGAATCTGAAATTATAAGAATAGAGGATGCATTAGCACTTTCCAAAACGGAGCTGAATAAAAAAGTTAAAGCGCATGACGTATATGTGTTAATTGACAGAATTGTGGTGAAGGATTTTGACGAAGACGATATTCACCGATTAACGGATTCTATTGGCACTGCTTTTTATGAAGGGGAAGGGATATTGTGGGTAGAAAAAAATAATAATACTTTACAAGACTTTAATAATAAGTTTAGTTTGGATGGAATGGAATTTGATGAGCCCACTCCTAATTTATTTTCTTTTAATAATCCGTATGGTGCTTGTCCAACCTGCGAAGGGTATAGTCAGGTATTGGGGATAGATGAAAATTTGGTCATTGCCAATCCTTTCTTATCCGTGTATGATGGAGGCGTGGCTCCTTGGAAAGGTGAAAAATTAAGTTGGTGGAAGGATCAGTTTGTAAAAGAAGCAGGTAAGCTTGGATTTCCCATACACCAACCCATTAATAAATTAACCAAGGCGCAGTATACGCAACTTTGGAAAGGAACCGGAAAGGCGTTGGGTATTGATGCTTTTTTTAAAGATGTAGAAGCACATTTATATAAAGTACAGTTTCGTGTTTTATTAAGTAGATACCGCGGCCGCACCAATTGCTCGGATTGTGGTGGATACCGTGTACGCAAGGAAGCTTTATATGTAAAAATTGGCGACAAACATATTGGAGAATTATGTGCGATGCCAGTAAGAGAGCTGCAACAATGGTTCAATGACTTGAAATTATCGGCACATGACAATCAAATTGCCAAGCGAATTTTAGTGGAAATTGAACAACGCATTCAAACTTTAATGGATGTGGGTTTGGGTTATTTAACCTTAAGTCGTTTGGCAAACAGTTTGAGCGGTGGAGAGAGTCAAAGAATTCAATTAACAAGATGCTTGGGAAGTAACTTAACCAACTCCTTGTATATATTAGATGAACCTAGTATTGGTTTGCATTCAAGAGATACAGAGCGACTTATAAAAGTTTTACAAAATTTAAGAGACCTGGGAAATACCGTAGTGGTGGTAGAGCATGATGAGCAAATTATGCGCAAGGCCGATCATATCATTGACATGGGTCCATTAGCGGCGCATCAAGGCGGCGAAGTAGTGGCAGTAGGTAATGCAGTGGAGCTAATAAAAGACAAAAAAAGTTTAACAGGAAAATATTTGAAAGGGGAGTTGTTTATACCTATTCCAGCAAAAACGCGACCTGCGAAACATTTTATAAAACTAGAAGGAGCACATTTGCATAATTTACAAAATGTAAATGTGGATTTTCCTTTACAAAGTTTATGTGTAGTAAGTGGTGTGAGTGGAAGTGGCAAAACAACCTTGGTAAAAAAGGTATTGTACAATGCATTACTAAAAGCAAAGCAACAACCAACGGAACTAGTAGGAGGTTATGCCGATATTAAAGGCGACTTACATTTAATTGATGCCATTGAAATGGTGGATCAAAACCCAATTGGTAAATCATCTAGAAGTAATCCAGTTACCTATATCAAGGCATACGATGCCATTAGAGATGTGTATTCAAAACAAGCATTGTCTAAAATTCGTGGCTTCTTGCCGAAGCATTTTTCTTTTAATGTAGACGGTGGACGTTGTGATACCTGTAAAGGAGAAGGTGAGCAATTAGTGGAGATGCAATTCCTTGCAGATGTGCATTTAACCTGTGAGGATTGTGGCGGTAAGCGTTTTAAAGAATCGGTATTGGAAGTGCATTATAAAGGCAAGAGTATTTTTGATGTGTTGGAGATGAGTGTGGATGAAGCCATTTTATTTTTTAGTGAAGAAAAAAATATTGTATTAGCCATAAGCCCATTACAAGAAGTGGGGTTAGGTTATGTGAAGTTGGGGCAAAGTAGTAGTACTTTGAGTGGTGGTGAAGCGCAGCGGGTTAAACTCGCAAGCTTCTTGGGCAAAGGAAAAGCGAATCAAAAAATGTTATTCATATTTGATGAACCTACTACAGGTTTACACTTTCATGATATCCATAAATTATTAAAAGCATTCAACGCTTTAATTGATCAAGGGCATTCCTTAATAGTGGTGGAACATAATACCGATGTAATCAAAGCATCCGACTGGGTAATTGACATGGGCCCCGAAGCAGGCGATGCCGGTGGAACGGTGGTTTATGCCGGAATCCCAAGCGGGTTGGAGAAATGCAAGGCTTCGCAGACCGGGAAGTACTTAGCTTAATTTTTATGTAACTTATTGAAAAACAAATGATTACAAGAATAAAATTTGTTTTTGCATATTATTATGCTTTAAATTTATGTAACTGAAAAATAGTTGCATAAATTTACATGACAAAGAAAGATAAACTACTAGTAAGATTCTTGAGTATACCAAAGGATTTTACTTACAACGAACTAAAGACATTGCTTAATAGTTTAGGCTATGAAGAGAGTAATCTTGGAAAAACATCTGGGTCGAGGGTATTATTTTTAAACATGATAAAGCAAAGTAAAATCAGAATACATAAACCACATCCTGGTAATATTTTAAAGAAATACCAGATTGTTGAAGTTATATCCATAATATCATCAAATAAAAAAGAATGAAAAATACATTAAACTATAAAGGATTTCTCGGATCGGTATCCTTTAGTGAAGAAGATAATGTGCTATATGGTAAAATTGAATGCACAGATGACTTAATTTTATATGAAGGGAATTCAGTCACTGAAATTAAAAATGCGTTTAAAGAAGCGGTAGATGATTATATAGAAATCTGTAAACAAACTAATAAGCCTTGTAAGAAAAGCTTTAAGGGATCTTTTAATGTGCGCTTAAAACCTGATATTCATAAAAGAGCAGCCATGCTTGCAACTATAAAAGGCATCAGCTTAAATCAACTCGTTCAAAAAGCAATCGAAAGAGAAATAGAGGCTGCTTAGTTTCCAATTCCTAATTTCTTTTTTACTTAATTCCTCGGCTAGTTTGTAGATGCTTGTCACCACATAATCTTTGTTGTAAGAGACTATCTCAATCTATCGGCACTCTTTACTAAACGTTCGTCTTTGTAAATTTTTACAATCGCTAAAATTTGAAATAGTGGCATTGCAAATAAAGCAATGGAGAATAATGTAAATCCCCCACCAGGGTTAGTGTTGCTAACACGGTATACTAAAAAACCGATCACCGCAGATAGTAAAACATTAACAATGGTTACTTTTGCTTGTAGCTTTCTATTTCCGTATAAAAAAATTGCAATGGCACTTAAGCAAGCGCTAAAAGCCAGTGTAATTAAAGTGCCTGTTGAGTTGCTCCCCGTAATTTCTAAAGAATTAGGCGTTGGGGTATAATAAAAAGGGAAACGCAACACCATAAAGGCAGCTACGCTTGCAAGTAATAGCCAAATGCTTTGTATTCTTTGTATCATAGTATAAAGTTACACCATTAACCCAATTCAGGATACAATACAAATTGCTCCATAAATTTATTTACGTCTTTTCTAGTTTCTGCTAAAATAGTTTCATTGTCAGCATTCATTAATACTTTGTCAATTGCTTCTACTACAAATGGAATATGACCTTCGTTCATTCCACGTGTGGTAATGGCGGCAACACCAAAGCGAATACCTGAAGTAACAAAGGCCGACTTATCATCGTAAGGCACCATATTTTTGTTGGCAGTAATATCGGCATGGCCTAAAACTTGCTCTGCTTTTTTACCGCTAATATTTTTATTGCGAAGATCAATTAACATTAAATGGTTATCCGTTCCGCCACTAATAATTTCATATCCCTTTGCAACAAAGGCTGCTGCCATGGCTTGTGCATTTTTTTGAACCTGCTTTGCATATATTGTAAATTCATCTGAAAGAATTTCTCCAAAAGCAATGGCTTTAGCAGCAATTACGTGCTCTAATGGTCCACCCTGTGTACCAGGGAACACAGCCATATCAATCACATTGGACCATAATCTTAAATTACCTTTCACGTCTTTTAATCCTAAAGTATTTTCACCATCCTTGGCCATCATTATCACACCACCACGAGGACCACGTAAAGTTTTGTGCGTAGTAGAAGTTACAAAATGACAATGGTTAAATGGAGAACTTAATAATCCTTTTGCAATTAAACCTGATGGATGTGCAATATCAGCTAATACAAATGCACCCACTTCGTCTGCTACTTTTCTGATTCTTGCATAATCAATATCACGGCTATACGCACTTGCTCCACAAATAATTAATTTTGGCTTATGTGCTCTTGCTTGACTTTCTAACATTTCATAATCAATGAGTCCAGTTTCTTTTACTACGCCATAAAAATGGGGAGTATAGGTTTTACCCGAAAAGTTTACTGCACTACCGTGTGTTAAGTGACCACCCATGCTTAAGTCCAATCCTAAGATGGCGTCACCAGGATGTAAAATCGCTAACATCACCGCAGCATTTGCTTGCGCACCACTATGTGGTTGCACGTTGGCATATTCTAAACCAAACACTTCTTTTAATCGATCTATTGCTAATTGTTCTGTTTTATCTACAATCTCACAACCACCATAATATCTTTTTCCTGGGTACCCTTCGGCATATTTATTGGTCATGACACCACCCATGGCTTGCATAACTTGTAAGCTGGTGAAATTTTCTGAAGCGATTAACTCAATGCCACGACGTTGACGTTGTAATTCTTGATTGATAATGTCAAAAACTAAGGTATCTCTTTGCATAATAGGATATTTAAAATTCGAATACTGGAATTTGTACTAGAATATTTGGCAAAAATAATCCATTCTTAAGCCTATGCAAAGCTTTCTTTCAACAGTTGGGCATCTAATATCCACATTTACAATCCGTTTGGGTCAAAAAGGCCCAATTACACCTAAAAATGGGTAATTACTAATGGTTATTTGCTATTTTTACCCTCCCCAAAAAGGTAATTTATGAAGGCGATCATCCCGGTGGCAGGTGCAGGTACAAAATTGCGACCTCATACATATACACAACCAAAAGCGCTTATTCCAATAGCGGGTAAAACCATTTTAAGTTTTATTGTAGATCAGTTAAAGGAAGTAGGTATTCAGGAGTATATTTTTATCGTAGGGTATTTAGGAGAAAAAATCCAGGATTATGTGGAGCAAACTTACCCGAATTTAAAAACCCATTTCGTTTATCAAAATGATCGACAAGGCACTGCGCATGCCATTCAGTTGACTAAAGAATTAGTGGGTACCGATGAAGTTTTTATTGCTTTGGGCGATACCATTTGTGAATTTGATTTAAGAGAAGTAATAGCGAGTCCAACAAGTATGTTAGGTATTAAAAAGGTAGATGAT
>CAIOYQ010000045.1 GCA_903862505.1 uncultured Bacteroidota bacterium | reverse complement strand
ATTTGTGGGCGCATTAATAACCACTAAGCACTATCAAATAGCATACTATACCATTTTGATTATTATTTTTTCAAGTATTGCCTTTGCTATTAAATCAATTATAGAAAAAGATTTCAAACACTTACTATTAGTAGGCGTTTTTGGAATAAGTGCTGCGGTATTGGGCGTTGGATCCAATATTATTAATTTGAAAACAGATGCAGAATATAGTGCAAGTAGCATACGAGGAGGAAGTCAATTACCTGCAAAGGGAACGGGTGTGGTAAATGATAAAGGATTGGGCAAAGATTATGCGTTAAGCTATAGTTATCAAATTATGGAACCCTTTGTTTTAATGGTTCCTAAGTTATACGGAGGCAGTTCCGATCATTTAGAAATAAGCGAAGAAAAATCAAAATCAATCGAAGCACTTAATTCAATGCAAGAAGGTGGCCTAAGTCAACAATTGCAAGGTTATTTGCAATTTTATTGGGGCGGTATTGTAGAAGGTACAGCTGGACCTGCCTATGCAGGCATCATTATTTTAGTATTGGCATTATTTTCTCTTTTCGTTATTAAAAAAGAGCACAGTATTTGGATTATCTCCTTATTCACTTTTACCGTTTTATTAAGTTATGGAAAATATCTAAGCGGCTTTAACTTTTGGATGCTTGACCATTTGCCAGTTTATAATAAGTTTAGAGCGCCTAGTATGATTAGTGTCATTCAGATATTCCTAGTTAACTTTACAGCATTATTAGGTCTTAAAGAAGTTTTTTCAAACTATGCAGAAAAAAATTATGCGCCTGCGTTTAAAAAAGGATTGATCGCAGTAGGTGTGCTTTTCTTAATGGTGATTGTATTTTATTTAAAGAGTGATTACCAAGGAGAAACAGATAAAAATTTAGTAAAACAGGTTGAACAAATAAAAGAAGTTCAAATTCAATCGGCGATTTATCAATTTACAAGTGCTTTAAAGGAAGACCGAAAGACCATATTATTTGACAGCATGCTTAGGTCTTTAGTTTTTGCGTCAGTCACTTTGCTGCTAATTTGGTTATATGTAACTAAGAAGGTAGAATTTTTAAAGTATAAGGTGGTTTTAATCATGCTTGCATTTCTAAGCTTAGTAGACCTAATGAGTGTGAACGCTACTTATTTAAGTTCGGATAGTTTTATTGAAAAAGAAGACACCAACGAGACCGTTTTAAAAGCCCAAGCGGCGGATATAGATATTCAAAAAGACAAGTCTGATTATAGGGTGTTGGATTTAAAATCGGGGAATATTAGTAGTGTGTTTAATGGAGGAGCTATCACTGCTTATTTCCATAAAACCATTGGCGGTTACCACCCTGCTAAATTGAGTTTAACTCAGGACTTAATTGAAAATCAATTGTATAATTTTCCAAATTGCATGCCTTCCGTGAACATGCTCAATACAAAATATATTATTGATCAGCAAGGAAGAGCCATCCCTAATCCAGATGCTTTAGGATCCGCTTGGTTTGTAAAAGGAATTCAATGGGCTAAGGACCCGACCGCTGAAATGAACGCACTCACTAACTTAAATGCAAAGGATACTGCTGTAATGAATATTGTAAATCAAAAAAGCATTACTGGCTTAAATCAATTTGACACAACCTCAAGTATTAAATTAGTTTCAAAGTCAAATGATGTATTGCAATACCAAGCCAATACAAAAAATACACAGTTGGCCGTTTTTAGTGAAATTTACTATGATAAAGGATGGAAAGCATATATAGACAACAAAGAAGCCCCCATTTTGAAATCTAATTATTTATTAAGATCGTTGTTAATTCCTGCAGGATCACATACAGTAAAATTTGAGTTCAAGCCCGAATCGTATTATAGTAATATCATTTACGCCCAAATTTGCGAATGGTTATCCATCCTGCTTATTTTAATATTAATTGGTACTTGGGTGAAAGAATACAATGCAAGGCAGAAGAAGGAATTACGCTAAATAGCTAATGGTTAAATGACAACCCAGTTGTCTGGATATAAGTGAGTAGCATCTCCAAAATGATCTTTATACCATTTTTGAGGTGCTATTACTGTTTTATGGGCATTCACATTTAGGTAGGCAGCCCACCAACCAAAAGTACTGTTGGTAATAATTTGATGCTGACAGGATTGCATTAAATAAAAATCTTCCTCCGCATTTTTAGTAATTGCTTCATCTACAAAGGTGGCATCTACTTCATTTAAATTCAATAAATCTTTTGCTAACTGAATTTGATCAGAGAAAATATAGTACTTAGGATTGGATATGTTTTTTTGTATCTGCTCCATTGCCTTTTTATAATAATCTAAATTGAATGGCGCCATAATACCAGACAATGTTGGATTTAAATAATCCCCAAGTCTAATATGCAAAGCAATAGTATTTTTACTTGACAATGTTTTAGCTAAAGGTAAAAGATGGGTAAAGTGGTTGGTCTTTATCTTATACTGCTCCATCAAGGACCTTTTGCAATCTATAAAATATTTATCCGACTGGAAATACCCGCGCAAATAAACATTTTCGCTTAACTCAAAAAATCGTTGATTAAAGCCTGGCTTTTTCTCGCCATAAAATCGCTTTTTATTGAGTGGCATTAATTTATTCCAAGCATAGTCTACAGTGCGAAATTTAAATACCTGATCTATCTCTTCCCGACTAGCCAACTCATAATCTATAGCAAACTTATCTAATTCAAATGACCTTTTAGTATCACTGTTTTTTTCTTGAAAATAGCTGATATCTAATTTGAGTGCAGCAGCATGTTGCAGTGACAATGCATACCCAGCAGCATATTGAAAAAGCTGGTTGGCCATCCCTCCATAAATTTTAACAATAATCATAAGATTTAGATGCAATATAACTACGAAGTTAATGCTTAGGAAGCTCAGCGAACTCGATTATTTTAATTATTTTTACCTAGAATCGACTATGTCAACCGCAATGAACAATATCGCCATTATTATAATCACTTATAACCGTCCTGAGGACATGTTGGCCTTAGCTAAAAATATTGTAGGCCTTGATCAAAAAGAACAATATTTGGAAGAGGTTATTATTGTGAATAATAATTCCACGAAAGATTATACCACTGTTATAGATTTCATGGATCTGCATAAGGAAGTAAACTTTAAATACATTCACTCCCCCGAAAATTTAGGCGTCTCAAAAGGGAGGAACTTTGCTATCCAACAAGCATCCGCTCCATTATTATTAATGTTAGATGACGACTGTGAACTAGCAGAGAAAAATGCACTACAAACCATCGCTCATTTATTTGAAGCAAAACCAAAAACAGGAATTATTTCCATTAAAGTGGAATACTTTCAAAATAGACAAATACAGGAAAATGCATTTCCCCATAAACAATTTATAAAGTATAAAGACCTAGCTCAATTTGATACTTATTATTTTGCAGGTGGTGCACATATTGTAAGGAAAGCGTTGATGGATGAAGTGGGATATTACCCTGAAAACTTTTTCTACGGCATGGAAGAGTATGACTTAAGCTACCGTATATTAAATGCAGGCTACCTTATTGAATACAATGCGGGTATTACTATGTTGCACAAAGAGTCTCCCGAAGGCAGACAAGCTACAAAGGATAAGTTAAAAGGAATGTGGTTGAATAAATCCATCGTAGCCTACACTTATTTACCTAAAGGATATTTTATGACCACCGCCATGATGTGGTCGCTATTTTATTTAGTCAACTCTAAATTTGACTTGATAGGGTTTATAAAAAACTGGCTAACTGTATTTAAAATTCCTAGTCAAACAAAACGAACGCCATTGGCTACCAATACTTTGCAATATTTAAATAAAGTGGAGGCAAGGTTATGGTATTAAAACCATTCATATCAGTCATACTGCCAGTATACAATGCTGAGCAATACTTAAGCGCATCTATCGATAGTATACTTGAACAATCCTATACCCATTTTGAATTGATTATTGTAAACGATGGTTCAACAGATGGCAGCCAAGTAATTATTGAACATTATACCGACCCTAGGATCATAAACATTACCCATACACAAAACAAAGGATTGATTGCTAGTTTAAATGAAGCCATTGTTAGCGCAAAGGGAGATATGATAGTACGAATGGACGCAGACGATATAGCTTTCAAAGATCGTGTTCAAAAACAGGTGCAATATTTATTGGATCATCCTGCAATTGACATTGTTGGAACCCATGCTGTATTTTTTGAAACTAATATAAACTCCCCGATGGTCAATTGGGAACTAGACTTGAAAACAATTACTCCTTCCTCAATTAAAAAAGCACTGACTTGGGAAAATTGCATGATTCATCCTAGTATTTGCATGCGTAGTGAAATTGCAAAGTCCCTACTATATAATGCACATCAAAAAAATTACGAGGATTATGATTTATGGTTGCGCGCGACGGCCACTAATTTAAATATTGCCAAAATAGACGAGGCTCTTTTGTATTATAGAGTGCAGCCCAACTCCATCACCCAGTCTTCCATTCGAAGAGGAAATTTTTATTTTCAAAAGGCTGGCGTGAAGTTTAGGTTTATAAGCAACTGTTTGTCGAAAGGAAAATTAAACCTATTTATAATAAAAGTATTTTTAAGCACTTTTGCAGACCTTTTCTTGGGTATTGGTAAGTCCTTAAAAAATAATAAACGAGATAGTAAATGAAATACCAGCACTACCTCATAAAGCGAAAAATAGAAAACCTCTTCATTGCTCCGTTTATTGGGATAGGTAAACTCATTTATTTACTGAAAGGGCATAAAAAACAATACGATCTATATTTTTTCTTCCCTTTCTACCATTTAGGGGGCGCCGAAAAAATTCATTTGCAAATAGCGCAACTAGCCAAGGGCCAAAAAGCAGTGATTGTTTTTACTCGCTTCTCTAATAATGAAGGATTTTTAAATGAATTCAAACAGATTGGCATTGATATAGAGATTGCTAGTACTTATACCAATAATAATATCTTAAGACTTCCTCTCAATATAATTGCGCGCGGTTATTATGCAAGCCGCATCAATAAAGACCATGCCAAAGTATTCAATGGTCAATCTAATTTTGGGTATAAAATTGCTCCTTGGATTAACGCGTCGCTTCAACAATTTGAACTCATTCATTCTTTTAATAGCTTTTCCTGGATTCGTATTCCTTTTATATCTTATTATACAAAAAGTATAATGATTAGTGAAAATAAAATACAGGAACATATTTCACAATATGAAACCATTCAGGCCCCATTGAATTTGAAAGAGCGCATTACTTATCTTCCAAATGCAGTATCGCCTAATTTAAATTCATTAGAAAAGCAATGGGTGGCTCCCTTTAAAGTAATATATGTGGGCAGGGGTAGTTCCGAAAAGCGTATCCCAAGTATTGTTGCCATTGCCAAAAAAGTAAAAGAAAATAAACTCCCTTTTGATTTTGAATTCATTGGTGATGTGGATGCCTTTTTGCCAGCTGACACCGTTAATTATATATCTATTGCCGGCATGATCAATGATAAAGAACTATTAAATAATAAATACCAGGCTGCTCATTTCATTATATTATTATCATCTACCGAAGGAATGCCTTTAGTCGTTTTGGAAGCCATGCAAAATGGATGCATCCCTATTGTTACAGCAGTAGGTGATCTGCCATTGGTAATTAACAAGGGTAATGGCTTCCTGATTAAAAACAGCGATGCTACATTAGTGCAAGAAACCTTAGATGCTTTAGTTAGTATTTCAAAAATGCCAATTGCAGAACTTCAAACCTTGAGTAAGACTGGCACTGAAATGGTGGCCAATAACTATAGCATACAAAAGTTTGCAACCGATTATCAAAAATTATTAGGACTGTAAGAATTTATTGACAACTAATAGTATACTTAATGATTACTTCTTAATCAATTCAAAAATGCCGCAACCATAATGGCAACCGTAATTATTGGCAATTACTTCGTCAGTAATTTGTACCTGTTTGTGAAAATCCCCTCGATCATCTACAATAGATAAATGTTCAACCTCAAAATAAGAAGACAGGTATTCGAATAAGTAACTTAAGGAAAATACGCGGTGCGCATTGTATTCGATTCTTTGTGGGCCAATGGGCACCGAAAAATAAAATCTTCCTTTATCCTGTAAAATAGCGTGGATGTTCTCAATGGCTTTTTTGTACCCATCATAATCAATGGGATCTCCATATCTGCCTAAACCAAAATGCTCAATAGCATGAAGGGAACTGATAGAATCGGTGGAAGCAATTAATTCTTTAGGCAGCTGCATTAAATCCGCTTGATAAAAACGCATATTATGCACTTTTGAATCAATGGCTCGAATGTCCCATACCTCAATTTCTCTGAAGGCGGCAACATGGGCCACAAAACCGTCCACCAAGGAGCCAATATCAATATGTCTTTTGGGGTTGTGCTTGCATATTTGTTGTGCTACAAACAAGTCCTGATGAAAATAGTGACCGCTTGCGACTCCACCCTGCTCTTTCCACTCTCTAAGCCTTGGATACCATTTGCCAAAAGGGAATAAATTGTCCTTCCCTTTTTGGGCCTTTAAGGTTTTATATTTCCTAAAATAATGAGGTAGATCTGTTAAATTCTTTAGCACTTTAACAATGTCCAACCCAATACTTTGCAAAATCTCCTCTATTCTCCTAAACATAGAAATGAATTATCTAACGAAATTAACCTAAAATTGGAGTGAATACTACTTTAAAGAACCTTTGATATAAAATATTTTCAATAATTTTAGACGGATAATAAAATCAAATGGGAATAATTCAAAAACAGGGCTCCAAATCTAGCATATATATCTTCATCGGATTTATCATTGGTGCCTTTAATATGTTGGTATTATATCCCTACTTCCTAAACACGGAACAAATTGGATTAACCAGGGCCATTTTAGATACTGGCTTAACCCTTGCCACTTTATGTACCTTTGGCAGCATTCCAATAATTAACAAATTTGGACCCTACTATCAAAATTACCTGTCGGTAAAAAAGAACGATCTCCCCATTATTACATTCGCCATTGGCATGATTGGTTTTTCATTACTACTCTTTGTTGGATTTTATAACAAGGAATTTATTTTAAGAAAGTTAGGTAAGTCGCCATCCTTAGTGGAGCACTTTAATGTGATTTATCCATTTACTTTATTATTTATAGTTTTCACCTGGATGGAAGCTTTTTCTTGGACCATTAAAAAAACGGTGGTTACTAATTTTATAAAAGAAACACTGGTTCGAATATTAAACAGTGCACTAATTATTTTATATGGTTTAGGGATGGTGAATTTCAAAACCTTTATTATACTTTTTAGCTTCACCTATTTATTGCCGGTCATTATTTTAGGAATCAGCTTGATAAAATCGGGTGAGTGGCGTTTTAATATTGTTTCCCTAAGTTCTGTAACCAAAAGATTAAAAGGAAGAATCATTAATTTCTCCTTATTCCTGTTTGCGGGTCAATTTTTTAATATCCTCGCAAAAACCAACGATACCTTTTTAATTGTTGGACTCAAAGGATTAAGTGATGCGGGTATATTTACCATTGCTGTATACCTAGCCACCATTATAGAAATTCCACAACGAAGTATACTCTCCATTAGTGTGCCTATCCTTTCTGAATCCTGGAGGGTTAAAAATTTAAAAAACATCAATGATATTTATACGAAGAGTGTTTCAAACTTAATGCTTATTGCCTGTTTCTTATACGGCCTCATTTTACTAAATATGTCCAACCTCATTGAGTTCATGAATTTAGTGAGTCAAAAGAACGCGTCAAATTTTGCACCTTTGTTTAATTTATTTTTAATCCTTGGCTTGGGAAAATTAATTGATATGAGCACTGGCATGAATGGTGCCATCATAGGCACTTCTAATTTTTGGAAATTTGATTTTATTTCAAACCTAGTTTTTATCACCACGGCCATCCCCTTAAATTTTATCCTCATTAAGCATTTTGGACTTACGGGGCTAGCCATCTCCAACTTAGGTACTTTATTCGTTTTCAACCTGATCCGCTATTTGTTCTTATATAACAAATTTAAATTTCAACCCTACCAATTAAAACACTTGGTTTTATTAATATCATTTGGCACAATGCTCTTTTTAATAAGCCTTATCCCTCATGTAGATCATTTTGTACTAGACGGGGTGATGCGAAGTATTATTTATATAGTCGTATTTTATGCAATGGTTTATTGGATTAAACCTGCACCGGAACTCACCAATATGTTTTTTGATTTCTTAGAAAAGAAAAATATCAAGCTGTTAAAGCGATTCTAAAAATAATTTCATACCCGCCTTCTTTGCTTCGTTAAAAGGATAGCTAATATTTTGGGTATAATATTTATGTAAATCATATACCTGCTCCGAACTAGGTATGGCAGCAATCACCTCTTGTAAATGAGACAAGCCATATCCATTGGCCTTATCAAAGGCCTCCATAAATTCTGCTGGCATTGGCTTGTTTGCAATCCAAGTGGCAAATACAAAAGGGTGACCCGTATGTTGAACCCAAGCACCTGCTAAATCATATATGTAAGGATAATTGGATCTGGCAGCCAACGCGCGGTCGCCAATAATCACGCCAGCAGTGGTACCCTTAATATTATGGATATATCCTTCATCGGCTTTTATAAATTCTACTTCTTTTTTCCAAAAATCTGCTAATAATATACGCGCCAATTGGACAGAAGTCCTGCTTTGATCGTCCAGGTATACTTTTTCAATTTGATGGATAGGTACTTGGCTAAAAATACAAACACTCGCTACATCGCCCTCCGCGCCTATACAGTAATTGGAAACCAAATGAACCTCTTTTAATAAGGGTATAATTGCAACAGGAACTAAGCCCATATCAATGGTGCCATCTATTAAATCCTGGGCAATTTTAGCCGGATGGGTCTTAAATAACTCAATCTGAGCCATCAAGGTCGACTGCTCTACTCCCAATAATAATGGACGGGTGTTTAAATAACTTACCGCCCCAATGCGCCACTTTCTCTCCAATTGAATTAACTTTGCGCAAAGATATCAAAAACCACTTGTTTAAAGCAATCAATATGTCACAACTTAGCGCTATCTCTCCTATTGACGGTCGTTACCATAAACAAACTGCTAATTTAAGTGCCTATTTTTCGGAATATGGCTTAATTAAATACCGTGTATTAGTAGAAGTGCATTACTTTTTATTTTTAGCAGATAAAAAGTTCTTTAAAGTAACCCCTGCATTGAAAAAAATATTGTTAGCGGTGGTTGAAAATTTTTCGGAGGAAGATGCACAAAAGATTAAACAAATTGAAGCCACTACCAATCATGATGTAAAAGCGGTTGAATATTTTTTAAAAGAAATTTTAGATACAAATAAAGCAAGTGAATTAAAAGAATGGATTCATTTTGGTTTGACTTCTCAGGACATTAACAATACGGCTATTCCTTTAAGCTGGAAGGATGCCATGGAGAATAACACTTTACCTGCTTTAATAAATTTGCAAAACAGATTATATCAATTTGCGAAGCAATGGAAGAAGGTTCCTTTACTAGCACGCACACATGGTCAAGCTGCTTCCCCAACAACTTTAGGAAAAGAGGTGATGGTATTTGTGGAAAGGTTACATAATCAAATTGAATTGTTTGCAACCATTCCTTTCGCAGCAAAATTTGGAGGTGCTACTGGTAATTTTAATGCGCACCATATTGCCTATCCAAAAAAGAATTGGGTTTCCTTAGGCAATGAATTTGTAGAGGATATTTTAGGATTACAAAGAATGCAGTTCACCACACAAATTGAACATTACGATAATTTTGCAGCACATTGTGACAACTTAAAAAGAATCAACAATATCTTAATTGATTTGTCTCGAGATATTTGGACTTACATATCCATGGATTATTTTAAGCAACAAACTAAAAAGGGCGAAGTTGGATCAAGCGCTATGCCGCATAAAGTAAATCCTATTGATTTTGAAAATGCCGAAGGAAACTTAGGCATCGCCAACGCTTTATTAGAGCACTTTGCAGCTAAATTACCAATTAGCCGATTACAAAGAGACTTAACCGACTCCACCGTATTAAGAAATATTGGGGTACCCGTTGGTCATATTACTATTGCCATTAATTCTTTAGAAAAAGGCTTAGGCAAACTCATTTTGAATGAAGTGAAAATACAGGCCGACTTGGAAAACAATTGGGCAGTGGTAGCGGAAGCAATTCAAACTATTTTGCGTAGAGAAAAATATCCAAATCCATATGAAGCTTTAAAAGATTTAACAAGAGGCAATAGTAAAATAGATAAAAAGTCGATGCACAAATTTATAGACGGCTTAAAAGTGACTGCGGCTTTGAAAAAGGAATTAAAGCAAATCACTCCTCAAAACTATACAGGTATTACGGCGGAGTATTAAAAAAAAGAAATAGAAAACCGCAAGAAGTCGTATTGCGGAAAAAAAATTAACTAGCGTCGCCAGTCTCTGAACTTGGTGGCGCTATTTTTTTACGCGGTTCTTTTTTATTCAATAAATTATGAATGGGCTGCATGCCTTCTTTTTCAATGGCCATAGTTAATACTTGTGCAGTAGCAGCAGCATCGCCCCAGGCGCGGTGACGACCTTCAATCCGAATACCTAAATCCCTTGTTAAAGAACCTAGCCCATATTTAGTAAATCCTGGGAATACTTTTTTACTTAATCGAATGGTACACAATTTAGGTGCCGACCATTCATAGCCATGGTGATTTAGCAAATAATGCACAAAGCCATAATCAAAACTTACATTGTGCGCCACAAAAACTCGATCCTTTAATAAATTAAAAATTTGTGGAGCCACTTCCTCAAATAAAGGGGCAGTTGCCACCATTGCATCACTAATGCCCGTCATATTCACAATAAACGGGGGTATTTTTTGTTTAGGATTAATTAAAGTCACGTATTTACCCGTTACCTCCACCCCATTATGCAGGACAATCGCAATTTCGGTAATGCCATGTGATTGGGGCATTCCGCCGGTGGTTTCTATATCTACAACTGCAAATTCCATTGGGGGCCAAGTTCGGATATTTTTGTCAAAATAAGCTTGCGGCTTTTCCTTATTTTTGTGGCTCAATTTAGGTAAAGAAAAACGAGCATGGAACTGAGTAAAAATTACATACCAGGTGAAGTAGAAACCAAATGGTACCAACATTGGATAGACCAAGGTTATTTCCATAGCGAGCCCAATCATAAACCGGCATACACTGTGGTGATTCCGCCTCCCAATGTAACGGGCGTTTTACACATGGGCCATTGTTTAAATAATACCATTCAGGATATTTTGGTGAGACGTGCACGTATGCAAGGAATGAATCCATGCTGGGTGCCGGGAACGGATCATGCCTCTATTGCAACTGAAGCGAAAGTGGTTGCCATGTTAAGAGAAAGAGGGATTGCAAAATCATCTTTATCCAGAGACGAATTTTTAACCTACGCTTGGGAATGGAAAGAAAAATATGGTGGCATCATTTTACAACAGTTAAGAAAGATGGGTTGTAGTTTGGATTGGGATCGTACTTCTTTTACCATGGATCCTGATTATTACGAAACCGTTATTAAAGTATTTGTAGACTTATATAACAAAGGAAAAATATATCGTGGCAAGCGCATGATTAATTGGGATGTGCGTGCGAAAACCGCTTTAAGTGACGAAGAAGTTATACATAAGGAAGTAAATGGTAAGATGTATCATATCAGATACAAATTAGATGTCCCAGGTGATGAATACATAACAGTTGCCACCGTGCGCCCCGAAACTATTTTTGGAGACACGGCTATTTGTGTACATCCTAAAGATGATAGATACAAAGATTTAGTTGGCCAGCATGCATTTGTACCGATGATTAATCGTCGTATACCCATTATAGCCGATGATTATATTGAAATGGAATTTGGAACAGGTGCATTAAAAGTAACCCCTGCGCATGATATCAATGACTTTAACTTAGGTCAAAAACATGGTTTAGAAGTAATAGAAACTTTGAATGAGGATGGAACGATGAACGAAGAAGCTCCCATGTATATTGGAAAAGATCGTATAGAAGTAAGAAAAATAATGGCTGCCGATTTAGAAGCAAGTGGCAATTTAGTAAAGTTAGAAGATTATGTAAATCAGGTAGGATTTAGTGAAAGAACGGATGCCATTGTGGAACCAAGATTAAGTTTACAATGGTGGGTGGATATGAAGCAATTAGCAGGTCCTGCATTGGAAGCAGTGATGAGTGATGAAATACAATTTCATCCTGCTAAGTTTAAAAACGTGTATCGTCATTGGATGGATAATATTAAGGACTGGTGCATTAGCCGTCAATTATGGTGGGGACATCGTATTCCGGCATGGTATGACGCCGATGGCAATGTTTATGTTGCAGAAAACGAAGCAGCAGTGAATGCAAAGTATCCGGAGACAAAAGGAAAAACTTTAACGCAGGATTCGGATTGTTTGGACACCTGGTTTAGTAGTTGGTTATGGCCTATTGAAGTTTTTAAAGGCATGTCCAACCCAAACAATGCAGAAATTAATTACTACTATCCTACTAGTACCTTAGTAACAGCTCCTGAAATTATTTTCTTTTGGGTAGCGCGTATGATTATGGCGGGTGAAGAGTATATGGGTAAGATCCCTTTTAAAGATGTGTACTTTACAGGTATTGTGCGTGATAAACAAGGACGTAAAATGAGTAAGAGTTTAGGAAACTCTCCCGACTTATTGGGACTCATCGATCAATATGGTGCGGACGCAGTTCGTTTTGGTATTATGATTGCTTCTCCAGCAGGAAACGATTTGTTATTTGATGAATCCACACTTGAGCAAGGCAGAAACTTTAATAGCAAATTATGGAACGCGGCTAAATTGTTAAAAATGTGGGAGGCGCGCATTAGCGAGGAAGGAAAAGTTGAACAAGACGCTGCTTTTGCGATGGATTGGTTTCAAGCCAAATTAAGTGCTACGCAAATAGAAGTAGATAGCATGCTAAAGGAGTTCCGACTAAGTGAAGCATTGAAAACGATTTATGGTTTAATTTGGGACGACTATTGCAGTTGGTATTTAGAATGGATTAAGCCAGGATTTGAACAACCTATTCATGCAGAAGTGTACCATAAGAGTATTGAATTTTATGATGCGCTCATGCAATTGTTACACCCTTTCATGCCATTTATCACCGAGGAGCTACATCATGCCTTAAAAACGCAAACACAGGATTTATGTGTGAAGGAATATGAGACCATTGGTAAAGTAGACGAAGCAGTATTGAATGCAGGGGCTTTATTAAAGAATGTGATTTCAACGCTCCGTGATGCCAGAAATAAAAATCAAATCAAACCAAAGGATGCAATTGAAGTGCATATACAGTCCGAAAACAATGCGCCTTACCAAAGGATTCAAAATATTTTAGCAAAGCAAGTAAACGCAAAAATAATTGCCTACTCCAATACCCCAATTGGATCAAGTATTGTGGTGGCATTGGAAAAAGATAAGTTTTACTTAGTAGCGGACCAAGCCATTGATACGGCTAGCTTAAAGGAAAATTTATTAAAGGACTTGGCACATCAACAAGGCTTTTTGGAATCCGTAGACAAGAAATTAAGCAACGAGAAATTTGTTCAAAATGCAAAGCCCGAAGTGCTTGCAGTTGAGCAAAAGAAAAAAGCCGATGCATTAGCGAGAATTCAAACGATTGAAGAAAGTTTAGCGCAATTATAAATTTAATTCGATCCTTTTAATGATGGAGGCTCCATTTTAATAATTTTTACATGAGTGGATTAATGATAAGGCAAGCTAATTTTGAAGATCGTGCTTTTATTCGATCGGTATCAGAGCGCACATGGCCCAGCACTTATGGGCATATCATTT
>CAIOYQ010000044.1 GCA_903862505.1 uncultured Bacteroidota bacterium | reverse complement strand
GTTTTAATTACACCTTTCTTAGTTTTGCCTCCGTTCATACCCTCTACTTTTTCTTCAAGGTTATGATCTATATAAGGACCTTTTTTAATCGAACGACCCATAGTAACGAGTTAATTTGAATGTTAATTATTTAGTCAATTTTTTACCATCACGACGTTGAATGATCAACTTATCGCTACCCTTACCTCTTGTTCTAGTTTTCTCTCCTTTAGCATACTTACCAGTTCTGCTTCTTGGATGTCCACCAGACGCTCTACCTTCACCACCACCCATCGGGTGATCCACAGGGTTCATGGCAACACCTCTTACACGAGGACGAACACCTTTCCAGCGATTTCTACCTGCTTTACCAGCTGTTTCTAAGTTGTGGTCGCTATTAGAAACCACACCTACAGTAGCATAACAGTTAATCAATAATTTTCTTAATTCACCTGAAGGCATTTTAAGTACAGCGTAGTCAGTTTCCTTGTTCGCAAGCTGAGCAGAGGTACCGGCACTACGAACCAATTTACCACCTTGACCAGGTTGCATTTCAATATTGTGAACCACCGTACCTAATGGAATACTATTCATTGGTAATGCGTATCCAATTTCTGGTACCACATTATCTCCTGAAGCCACTTTAGCACCTACTTGTAAACCTTGTGGGCAAATGATATATCTTTTCTCGCCATCAGTATATTGTACCAATGCGATAAATGCTGTTCTGTTTGGATCGTATTCAATAGAAACTACAGTAGCTTCCATATCCTTCTTATTTCTTTTGAAGTCAATGATACGATAATGTTGTCTGTGACCACCACCCATGTAACGCATTGCGCGACGACCTTGGAAGTTACGTCCAGCCGTTTTCTTTTGAGGTTCCAACAAACTCTTCTCTGGTTTGTTAGTAGTGATTTCAGCATACGCGTTCCCAATTCTCCATCGGGTTCCTGCTGTAATCGGTTTGTACTTTCTTAATGCCATTTTGTTTTGTTTTACTTTTAAAGACTTTTGGTCTTACGAATTTTTCAGCTTCGCGGGCTATTGTTATAAACTTGCGTAAAGGTCAATGGTTTCACCTTCCGCAACGGTTACTAATGCTTTCTTATATCCAGATTTAACACCAGAGATAATACCAGATTTAGTAGAACGAGTTTTATTTTTACCAGGAACAACTAATGTATTAACTTCTAAAACGTTTACGCCGTAGAATTGCTCAATAGCTGTTTTGATTTCTAATTTGTTCGCGCGACGATTTACTTTGAAAGCATATCTTCTTAATGACTCTTGTTGAGCATTTGCTTTTTCGGATAAAATCGGCTTAATTAATATTTCTGTTACTTTCATGATTATCTTTTTTTAAAAGAGACTACGCAGCTTCTTCTTCGTTTAAAATTTTAGCAGCACTTTCAGTAAACACTAATACATCTGCATTCATTATTTCGTATGTATTGATGTCCGCTAATAATGTACTTGCTATGTTAGGAATATTACGAGTACTCAAATAAACGTTGTCATTGTACTCAGGTAAGATGACTAATGTCTTCTTGTTGTCTAAGCTTAATTGGCTCATGATGGCTGCAATGGCAGAAGTTTTAGGAGCATCTAAATTGATGTCTTCTAACACTAATATTGCTTGATCAATTGCTTTATGACTTAACGCTGAAATTTTTGCAAGGTCTTTTACTTTACGGTTCAATTTGAAATCGTAAGAATGCGGCTTTGGTCCAAAGATCGTACCACCACCCTTATATAAAGGGTTACGGATATTACCCTTACGCGCACCACCAGTACCTTTTTGCTTGTGTAATTTTCTGCTAGCACCTTGTACTTCCGCGCGCGTTTTAACTTTATGCGTACCTGAACGGCGTGCAGCTAAATATTGTTTTACGGCTAAATAAATAACGTGATCATTTGGAGTTGCTCCAAAAATCTCAGCAGGTAATTCTACCTGTCTGCCAGTCTTTTTGCCTTTTATATCTAATACTTCTAATTGCATGATTGTCGATTAATGTGGTGATTACTTTTGGATTAAAACAATTGAACCGTTGTGACCTGGAACGGATCCACTCACTAGTACATAGTTTTTTTCAGGGAATAATTTTAATACTGTTAATCCTTTTGTTTTAACACGATCAGTACCCATACGGCCTGCCATACGCATACCTTTGAATACTCTCGCTGGATAAGATGATCCACCGATAGAACCTGGCGCACGAGAACGGTCATGTTGACCGTGCGTTGCTTCTCCTACCCCGCTAAAACCATGACGTTTAACAACACCTTGGAAACCTTTACCCTTTGTTGTACCAACAACTTCAACTGTATCTCCTTCAGAGAACATGTCAAGGGTAAGTGTAGCGCCTAATGTTGTTTCGATAGAATAATCGCGGAATTCTTTTACGAATCTTTTGGGAGCAGTCTGCGCTTTTGCGTAGTGATTAATTTCAGACTTTGTAGAATGTTTTTCTTTCTTGTCGCCCAATGCTAATTGTACTGCATTGTAGCCGTCTACATCAGGCGTTTTCACCTGAGTAACAGTGCAAGGACCAGCTTCGATAATGGTACAAGCAATTTGCTTTCCATCTTCTCCGAAGATGCTAGTCATACCAATTTTTTTTCCAATAATACCTTTCATCTTTTTTGCGGTTTATGCCCCGCGTTTGGTTCTGAGGACATCCGATGATGATGCTACATTTAATCGGTTAGATTATAGTAGCTCGGATTCAATCCCTGTTTGCTGCCGACCTTTTCCTTTGTTTCTCAATGAAGAGAGGGGAAGTACCGGAAGTAAACAAACCTCGAAGGGCCTGTTTATATTTTACTTACTTCAAACCAGCGCTCCTTTCTCGACTACTGCATAATGAGTAGTGGTTGGGAGATGGTAATTATAAATACTTATGCTTTTATCTCCACCTCAACACCTGATGGTAAGTCTAACTTACTTAGGGCGTCTACTGTTTTAGAAGAAGAAGTATAAATGTCCAATAAACGCTTGTGCGTTGCTAATTGGAACTGCTCACGACTTTTCTTATTAACGTGCGGTGAACGTAACACAGTAAAAATGCGTTTGTGTGTAGGCAAAGGAATAGGACCTGTAACTACTGCACCTGTACTGCGAACTGTTTTAACGATTTTCTCAGCAGACTTATCTACTAAGTTGTGATCGTAAGACTGTAATTTTATTCTAATTCTTTGAGACATAGCTTTATTTCCAATTTAACTTGGGGTTGCAAAGGTAATGGGTTGTTAGGTAACATTCAAGAAATATTGTGTTTTTTTTCATTTTTTTTCAAAAAACTTTAGACTATGGCCACCCTTCAAATCAAAACCCCCTCCGTTTGATGGGAAGGGGTTTTTAAAATATTGAAAATCAACTAGTTGATTCAAAATAATACCTTTATAAACTACTCGTCATCTTTCGCTTTTCCTTTGTTCTTAGCCATCACTTCCTCAGCAATATTATTTGGTGCTGGGTTGTAATGACTGAACTCCATAGTAGAAGTGGCACGACCAGAGCTCAATGAACGTAATTGAGTCACATAACCGAACATTTCACTCAATGGTACTTTTGCCTTGATAACTTGTAAGTTACCACGGCTGTCCATACCTTCTAACATTCCACGACGACGGTTCAAGTCACCTGTTACGTCACCCATGTATTGGTCAGGCGTTACTACTTCCACTTTCATAATTGGCTCAAGTAATGTTGGCTTTGCTTTTCTACCTGCAGTTCTGAATCCGGCTTTCGCACACAATTCAAAAGACATGGCATCAGAATCCACATCATGGTAGCTACCATCATAAACACGAACTTTCATATTGTTTACTGGATAACCCGCTAATACACCTGTAGTCATTGAAGTTTCAAAACCTTTGGTGATGGCAGGAACGAATTCTTTAGGGATAGATCCACCAAATAAATCATTTACAAATTGGAACGCTTTTTTATCTGGATTTGCTGCCATCCATTCTTCATCGGCAGGGCCAATTGAGAATTGGATATCGGCAAACTTACCACGACCACCCGATTGTTTCTTTAACACTTCGCGGTGCTCAATCGTAACACCAAATGACTCTTTGTAAGCCACCTGAGGATTACCTTGATTAATTTCCACTTTGAACTCACGACGCATACGATCTACAATAATCTCAAGATGTAACTCACCCATACCTGATAAAATAGTTTGACCCGTATCTTCATCTGTTCTTACTCTTAGTGTAGGATCTTCCTCAACTAATTTTGCAATGGCCATACCCATTTTATCAACGTCTGCTTGCGTCTTTGGCTCAACCGCTACAGAGATAACGGGTTCTGGGATAAACATATTCTCCAATACAATTAAGTGATTCTCATCACATAAAGTATCTCCTGTTTTAATTTCTTTAAATCCTACTGCTGCTGCAATATCACCTGCTTCGATAAAATCGATTGGGTTTTGTTTGTTCGCAAACATTTTCATGATACGAGAAATACGCTCGTTCTTTCCACTACGTACGTTTCTTACATAAGAGCCCGCATCTAAGTGCCCAGAATAACATCTGAAGAATGCTAAACGTCCTACGAAAGGATCGGTCATGATTTTAAATGCTAATGCGGCAAATGGTTCTTTTGCATTAGGCTTACGATATACTTTCTCTCCTGTATCAGGATCTGTTCCTTCTGTATCATCCACGTCTACTGGTGAAGGCAGGTAACGACATACCGCGTCTAATGCAGTTTGAACTCCTTTGTTTTTGAAAGAAGAACCACACATCATTGGAACGATACTTAAATCGATCGTTGCTTTACGAATGGCTTCATGCACTTCGTCTTCTGAAATAGAATCTGGATTCTCAAAGAATTTCTCCATTAATTTATCGTCGTATTCTGCTACGGCCTCAATTAATTGAGCTCTCCAATAATCAACATCTTCTTTCATATCATCAGGAATAGGATTTTCTACATAAGTCATTCCTTCTGTAGCATCATCCCAAATAATAGCTTTCATTCTAATTAAATCCACCACACCCGTAAAATTATCTTCTGCACCAATTGGTAATTGTAATGGAACGGCTTTCGCACCCAACATTTCTCTTACTTGCGTAACCACCATTAAGAAGTCCGCACCGGCACGGTCCATTTTATTTACGAAACCAATACGCGGAACTTTATAACGATTTGCTTGACGCCATACAGTTTCAGACTGTGGCTCCACACCATCTACAGCAGAGAACAAAGCAATCAAACCATCTAGTACACGCATTGAACGCTCTACCTCTACAGTAAAGTCAACGTGACCTGGAGTATCAATAATATTAAAATAATAATCTTTTGTGTTTGCATCTTTCTTACCTAATGTAGTAGGAAACTGCCATTGACAAGATACCGCTGCAGAAGTAATGGTAATACCTCTTTCTTTTTCTTGCTCCATCCAGTCCGTAGTAGCAGCACCATCATGTACTTCACCAATTTTGTGAATCATACCAGTGTAACGTAAGATACGTTCAGTAGTAGTTGTCTTACCCGCATCAATGTGCGCAGCAATACCAAAGTTTCTTTGTAGTTTTAAATCCGCCATATTAGGGTTGTTTATTTTTTAAAAGCTCTAAAAATGGAGTCTCTGCAGACCCAATTTTCCGAGGCGCAAAGTTAATGATATTAGTGATTGAACAAGGGTTTCCCTCCTTTTTTTTCAATAAACTATTCCACAGCCCTTCCACTGCATTGTAAACCAGCTTCTAGGAGCTGAATTGATTAGGCTAAAGGGCAATAAAAAACCCTAGCGCTTGCTAGGGTTTTTCTATATGTATAAGCGATTGCTTACAAAATTAAACTTTAAAGTGAGAGAACGCTTTGTTCGCCTCAGCCATACGGTGTGTGTCTTCTTTCTTTTTGAAAGCACCACCTTCCCCTTTTGTTGCTGCAACAATTTCGTTCGCTAATTTGTCGGCCATTGTTTTACCGTTACGCTCACGGCTAAAACGCACTAACCATTTCATGCTTAAAGAAATTTTACGATCTGCACGAACTTCAGCAGGAATTTGGAAAGTAGCACCACCAATACGACGGCTTCTAACTTCAACAGCTGGTGTAACGTTTACTACAGCTCTTTTCCACATTTCATATCCATCTTCATTAGTGAACTTAGCCACTTTTTCTAATGCATCATAAAATATTTTATACGCAGTTGTTTTTTTGCCATCCAACATAATGTTGTTAATAAAACGAGTTACTTGAACATCGTTAAATTTAGGATCTGGTGCTAATGGAATCTTTTTAGGTTGTGCTTTACGCATGTCTGTCGAATATTAATTAGTTGTGATTATTTCTTTGCTTTTTCTTTCTTCGTGCCGTATTTAGAACGAGACTGCTTACGGTCTTTAACACCTGCAGTATCTAAACTACCACGAACAATATGGTAACGTACACCTGGTAAATCCTTTACACGACCACCACGTATTAAAACGATACTGTGCTCTTGTAAGTTATGACCTTCACCTGGGATGTAGGCAATCACCTCTATCTTATTAGTCAAACGTACTTTTGCTACTTTACGTAACGCAGAGTTTGGCTTTTTAGGAGTTGTAGTATACACTCTTGTACAAACGCCACGACGCTGAGGACATGCATCCAAAGCTCTTGATTTACTTTTTGCCCTGATGATCTCACGGCCCTTTCTAACTAATTGCTGAATAGTAGGCATTTATTATGCTATTTTGTTCATTTCGGTTTATAAAAAATTCGGACGGCAAAGGTAATGGCTGTGAGTGAATTACCAAAATGTTTATTCGCTAATTTTAAAAAAATAAAGCAAATAGGGCCTTTTTATCCTAAAATCGCACCTCGAGGAGGTGATTTTTAAGCTTAAAATATTGATTAACAATGATTTAACTAAATATGCAATAGCCAACCATGTTTGTCCACAATATTGCCCATTCTAATATCATTTAGCTCTTTTTTAAGGGCTGGGGCTACTTTTAAGGCTTCTACATCAAATTCCATTACGTATTCTGCATGGGCTAATCTTGAAATATAAGAAACCACTGCTGCGGTACCTACCCCAAAAACTTCAGTGAATAACCCTTTTTTATGTGCATCAACAATTTCTGCAACCGATAAAAATCTTTCTTCCACTTCATAACCCATGTCTCTTAGTAATGTAATTGCAGAATTACGCGTCACCCCTTTTAATACGGTTCCTTTTTCAATACTTGGTGTAATTATTTTTCCATCTATTACAAACATCACATTCATCATACCCACTTCTTCTACATATTTATGTTCAATGGCATCGGTCCATAATACTTGATCATACCCTTTAGCCTGCGCTAAGGCCACTGGATATAAGCTTGCTCCATAATTTCCTCCATTCTTTGCAAATCCAACACCACCGGGTGTTGCACGCGTATATTGTTGTTCAATTAAAATTTTCATGGGTGCAGAAAAATAAGCACCACTAGGCCCTAATATAATCATGAATTTATAAGTACTAGATGGGCGCACTCCTAGGAAAGGATCCATCGCAATCATAAAAGGACGAATGTATAATGAACATTCTGGTTTACTCGGAATCCAACCTTTTTCTATCTCAATTAATTGTTTGATGCCATCCATAAATAACCACTCTGGCACCGTTGGCATTTGCATGCGCTCCGCAGAGGTATTAAAACGTATGAAATTTTGATCTGGTCTAAAAATAGCTACTTCTCCTTTTTCATTTTTATAGGCTTTAATCCCTTCAAAAATAGTTTGCCCATAATGTAAAGTTGCACAGGAAGGGTCTAATTCAAATGGAGCAAAGGGTTTAATTTCCACGTTTTTCCATTCCCCATTTTCATAATCGGCCACCAACATATGATCGGTAAAATTTTTACCAAATGCAATAGCATCCATATCAAAAGTTGGCAGTTTTGGATGGGCGTTAAGGGTTACAGGAAATTTTGGTGTAGACATAATTATATTTTTAAAGGCACTCAAATTCAATGCACAAAGTAACAAAAAAAGGGTTAACTAACAAGTGTTATTTTTCTTATTGAATCAATTCATTTAATTTTCCAATTCAATGGAAGAACAAAAAACAATATTGCCGGCCTCCGTATTGGTTTCTTTATATAAAGATACTTTGGTATTGCCTGATCGCGAAAAAAAGGATACAATAATTCCAAATAAAGAAGAAAAAATTACGGCTACTACTGCAAATAATACCCCCATTGAAGTAGCTAAAGTAAAAAAATCCACTGGCCCTTTAAAACACCTTGGAGATCACAATAAAAAAATATTGGTAATTGTCAATGACCCTAATTCAGTGTATTTAAATGAGGCTGATTTTATTTTACTTACTTCCATTTTAAATGCCTGTAAATTAACCATTGCAGATATTGCATTGGTGAATATTGGAAATCAAGAAACCAGCTTACATCAAATTTTGGAAACCCTACCCTCATCAATTATCATGTGCTTTGATGTTGCTAGTGCCGATTTGAAAATAAAATTACCCAATACTTTATACAAAGTAACAGAACTAGGCGAGTCAAATTTATTTTTTAGCAAAGCCTTATCTAGCATGCAGGGCACAAGCGCAGAAGCGAAACAAGAAAAAGGGACACTTTGGATTTTGTTAAAGAAGGTCTTTGCATTGTAATCCAAACTGAATTAAGTATTTATATGCACACACTCATATTTGCAACCAATAATAAAAATAAAGTTGCGGAAATTCAATCCTTAGTGGGCACCGACTTTAAGATCATCCCATTAAGCGAAGCTGGTATTGATATTGACATCCCAGAACCGCATGATACCCTACGCGAAAATGCATTTGAAAAAGCAAATACAATATTCTCTATCACCCAAAAAAATTGTTTTAGCGAGGATACAGGTTTAGAGATTACTGCATTAAATGGCGCGCCTGGCGTCAAGAGTGCACGTTATGCGGGTGAAGGCGGAGACTTTCAAGCGAATATTGATAAAGTATTGTTGAATTTAAATGAAATTGAAAACAGAACTGCCCAATTTAGAACCGTTATCTGTTTGCTATGGCAGGATGCTAACAATGAATTGCAAACCTTATATTTTGAAGGAATCTGTAAAGGATATATTGCGCATGAAATGCATGGTGAAAAAGGATTTGGCTATGACCCCATTTTTATACCAGAAGGAAGCAATAAAAGTTTTGCGCAAATGAGTATGGAAGAAAAAAATAAATTCAGCCATCGTAAAAAAGCAGTCAACCAACTGTTTACATTCCTTCGCAACTTATAATCTAGCGTAAAATTTAAAGGAATTATTTTTATACCGCTTGCTTTCGCAATTGCTGAGCTTACTGTTCAATAGGTGTTGCTGCATTCCAAATTTCCCAACTTTTTTCGGCTTGAATATGCAGCATGGCTAAACCATTTTGAATGCTTGCTCCCTGTGCTGCTCCTTTTTGTAGAAATAAAGTTTCACTAGGATTATATACTAAATCATACAAATGATGTTGGGCACCGATTGCTTCATAAGGGATAGCAGGCGCTTCATTCACATTAGGATACATTCCCAATGGACTGGTATTAATAATTAAAGTATGCGAAGCTAGTAAAGCTGGTGTCAGTTGATCGTAACTTATTTTACCTGTATCTATTGCTCTGGAAACAATTTGAAAAGTGATATTCAATTTTTGTAGAACCCATGCTACCGCAGCCGAAGCCCCACCAGTGCCTAATAATAAAGCATGCGTATGGTGTGGCTTTAAAAAAGGCAATAATGATTGTTCAAATCCAATCACATCGGTGTTATAACCGTATAAGCCACCGTTGAATTTTCGAATACAATTACATGCATGTATAGATTTTACAACACTTGATGGAAATTGCAAATAAGGGATGACGTCTTTTTTATAGGGAATGGTTACATTCAAGCCTTCCAGGCTTTCATCCATAGACCATAAGGCTGCAAATTCACTCATATCAGCAATTGGATAATTAGCATAGTCCGCATTCAAAATATTTTCACGTTCAAACTTATCATTGAAATATCCTTGTGAAAAAGAATGAGATAATGGATAACCAATTAAGCCAAAATGACGCACAACTATTTATTTAAGTATAAATGAAAAGTGTCCCCTCTTAATCCTATGCGCATTGCTTCCAAAGGAATTACTTCCGATGGCGCGATATTTCCTAAATTCACATTGCAACCAATTAGTTCTAAAAAGTATAACTGCTGTGCCTTTTGTGGCGCTTCCCATAATATTTTTTCTGCTGGTATCTTTGTTAAAATCTCTTGTACCAAACCCTCACGCACTTCTCCACTTCCTCTGTAAATACCAACATTGCCGGCTTCGCGCGCTTCTGCAATAACATATTCCGATCCGGCACTCAATTCGGCAGTCATGAGCTCAATCCATTTGTAAGGAGGAATAATATGTGCAGCGTCTTTGCTACCCACTTCACTAATTACTTTTGAAATTTTGGCAATTTTTTCAATGTACCCACATTTTTCTGCATGAGGAATTTCAATAGATCCATCACTCACTTCAATTAAATCAATTTTATAATCCTTACACATGGCAATATAATCGTCAAACTGATTCCGAATCACAAAAGCTTCAAAAAGGGTGCCTCCAAAATAAACGGGAAGACCATGTGACTGATACAATTCAATTTTCGCTCTTAAATTGGGCGTTACTGCTGAAGTTCCAAAACCCAATTTTACAACATCGGTATGAATGCCTGAAACACTTATAAAATTTTCTGCTTCGCTTAAACTTAAACCCTTGTCCATCACCATGGTTAATCCACTCTTACGTGGTTTAGCAGTACGTTCAGGAATCTGGGATAAATTAAAATTATTCATAGTAAGCACTTATATTTCGCAAAGATAATTCAAATGGGTAAGATTACATTCCCTTTTTATAATTACTAATCAATTCTGACACTTTAGGATCCTGCATCATTTCAGGATAAAACTTTGTTAGCTTATTTACTAATTTCAATGATTTAGACAAAGCCATCTCCAATTGCAATAAAGCCTCAGTTTGCTTTTTCATCATATACAATATGGCACTTCGATAAAATATAAAAACTACTTTTCCCGCCGTTGAAATATAAGCCAACTCGGTTTGCTCTAAGGCCAAGGAGAACTGCTCATTGGCCACCAAACATTTTATGAGTGATTCCCATCCTGCAATTTGTTTAGGCTTATTTTTTACCACCGTTCCAAAATAAACAGCAGCTTCCTTAAACTGATTTAAATGCATATAACATTCTCCTAATAAAATATAATACTCATTAATATGCTTATGAATTCTTAAAGCGTTTTCCAATTGTTTAATAGCTTGTTGCCATTGCCCTTCCTGCATATAAGTAGCGGCAATTTTTTGATACAACCTACTATCATCCGAATTTAAATGCACTGCTTTTTTATAATGAAACCTTGCTTGCGCATAATTTTTCATTCGATGATAACAATGCCCAATGGCTTCATAAATGACATCTTCTGGTCGAGACAATTCCAATACTTTTTCCAAAGCTTCAATGGCTTCCTTATATTTTCTAATTCGTAAATAAGCATCTCCCATATTGCGATAGGCGTAATCAAATTTCTCGTCAATTACAATGGCAAATTGGTAAGCGTCAATGGCTTTCTCATGCAATTTTAATCCTTGATAAGCGGCCGCTAAATTAAACCAGGCCAATGCATTGTAAGGTTGTTCGTCAATGATGCGTTTATGCAAACTAATGCTTTCTTCATTTCGGCCTGTAAAGTCGGTCCAAAAACAAATTTTGTATAAAGCTTCTTCATTCATGGGATCATCCTCTAAAACCAATTGTAAACAATCAAACACTTTATCAAATGCCTCATGATCATCATATACATCGGCTAGCTCAAATAATAGTTCGGAACGCTCTACCCCTTCAAATAAATGTAAAGCTTCTTGTAATAATACGATGGCTTGTTCTGGCATGTCTAAAGCTAAATAGGCATCTGTTTTTAAAATAAACAGATTCATTTCCTTATGATCATATAATGAAGCGGTATCCAATAAGTCTAAAGCTTCCTTATATTTCCGTGTTGCCAATAGCAAGTCCGCTTTCTTTATCATTAATAAAGCTGAAAAGGGATATTGATCCAAAGCCATTTCAGCGGCCTGAATGGCTTCTGCAATTTCATCCTGTTCATCAAAATGTTCAATGATTCGCTCAAAATCGTCCTCCTCTATGTAAGCATTGGCGCGCCCCTGCTTTAAATTATGATAGCGCAGGATTAATTCTTTGATATCCCCACTTTCTTCTTCCTTATGATGATCAAACATAGTTAAAATATTTGCAATCTATAATTAAGTTACTGATAACCAATTAGTTGGGTGTAACTGGCTACTTAGGTACAAATTAAATATACCACACCCACTCAAAATGGCCATATTTTGTTGTTCACAATTGACATTCAATTGGTTAAAATATTAATTTTAAAAAAAGAAAAGAAATTTCTATCTTTACTGCAATCATGCGTACCATTAAGAATATATTATCCGTTATCGTGTTGGCAAGTATTTTACTTGTTTCTATAAACACTTATGCTACTGTTATTGTAACTGGTACCATTGAAACAAAAAAAGCTGCTGAAAAATTCACTTTAAAGAACCTTAGTCTATCTTCTCACAAAACGGCCACTTTTGCAACTTTGAAAGCTAGTTTTCAATACAAAGGATTTGCAGGTTTAAATAATAAAGATGGAAACAAAGCAAGCACAAACTATTTAATGTATAACAAAGGGAATATTTCTTATGTAATTCCTTACCATTACAATGTGCTTTCTAAGTTTAAGACACCTACTGCTCCTTAATATAGCGCGTCCAATTCGCTTACAAAATTTCTAATTCTACTTATTATTATTGTTTTCTGCTATTCAATAATTTGATATTGCTCCTTATTGATATTGAATTGACTTAATACTATAGGACTAAAATCAATACTAGTGGCTTTATATTGAATAGTATTACCTGATACAGGAATTACATTATAACATAACACTAAACCTCCTACCTCCTTAAAGGCCAATTCAAAACTACTTACGGTGGTCATCATTTCAGGGGTATACCAAATTTGATACACAACCCCGTCACTCCATTTTAATTCTATTTGTTTACAAGTAAAGCCAAGTAGTTGAACCAAACTATCAGAAATAATTTCTTTCATAGATACTAATGATGGCTGGCCAATTGGAGGATACACTACTTCTTGTATAAAATGGCTTTCACCAATATCCTTAGTGATTGTGGCTGTTGAACTTTGTGCATTAAAATACAAGGTTTGTATGAGTTGTGGAGTATGAATGGTGGTTTTGCATTGGTCTCCTTTTACATATACCCATTTTACGCCAACCGTGTCCTTGGTGTCAAGTTTAACAATACTATACTGCAAAGCACATTCACCAATATTTTTAGTTTGCGCCTTTAACGAAAAAAGCGGTAACAACATGTAAACAATAAAGATGGGGGGAATTCTTTTCACAGTTACAATTATAAATAAGAAAAGACCCTAATAAAGGGTCTTTTCTTGACGAATTCTATTTTTTATGTTTATCTTTTAAGATTTCTACTTTTTTCTTCGCTTCCATCATTTGCTCATACTTACTTTGCCAATTACTTTTTTTCTTTGGTGTTTTTCGCTTCACATCTATTTCCGCTAATATTTTATCATGATTGATAATATACTTTTGAATTACAAATTGTAAAAGTAATGTAACAATATTTGAAACCGTATAATACCAAGTTAATGCAGCTGGCAAATTATTGAAAATGAACAAAAGCATTACTGGAAAAATATAAGGCATGTACTTTAACGCAGGATTGTCCTGAGTAGGTGTCATTGCCATATTGTACACTGAAATAAAAACACTTGTAATGGTTGCAGTTAAAGTAAATAAACTTACATGATCCCCATAAGCTGGGATATGGAAAGGCAATTTAGCAATTACATCATAAGTTGATAAATCGGTACTCCATAAAAAAGATTGCCCTCTTAATGAGATGTTAGAGTTAAAGAAGCTGTATAATGCAAAGAAGATTGGGATTTGCAGTAATGCTGGGATACATCCCCCTAATGGATTTACACCCGCCTCTCTAAATAATTTCATTTGCTCCATGGCAAAACCTTGTTGATCACTTCCCAATTTTTTCTTAATCTCGTCTAGTTCTGGCTTCAATACTTTCATTTTTGCACTACTCAAATAACTTGAATAAGTTAATGGAGAAGTGACCAAACGAATAAATATGGTTAACAACAATACAACCCATCCGTAATTCAAATTAAACCCTCCAAAGAAATCAAATACAGGCATAATAATATACTTGTTGATAGGGCGAACAAAGGAATATAGATCTCTACCCAAGTTGATGATTTGATCCATATCAGGGGAACCTTGTGCTTTTAAAATATTAAAATCATTAGGGCCATAATAAAGAGAAAGCGGCACACTTATGGTTGGACCAGCGACTTTAGTTTTAAACTGAGCGCGTAAATAAGCAATGCCATTTGAAGAGTCTTCTCGCTTGTGAAATTCAAGTTGATTGCCTGCCCCTGTGCCAAAGCCACTTTTATTAATTAACGTAATATTAAAAAACTGTTGAACAATACCTACCCACTGAACTGGCTTTTCAAAAGTTTTTTCGGTTTTTGTAGCAATGTAATCAAACTCATTTCCCTCGGAAAAACATGCACTAGAAACCTGACGTTCGTACTCGGCAGTATTTTCTTGCTTGTAGGTACGCGCATTCCAATCAAAGTTAATTTGACCATTGGTCAATAATTGATCGGCACCCTCCATTTTCACATCCCATTCAATATTATACTTTTTAGGAGCAATTGAAAATACATGCTTTATGGTTTTACCATTTGGACTCGTCCAAACATATTCTAATTTCTTTACCCCATTTTCCTCGGTAACTTTACCAGCCGAAAATACAACTTGGTTAATTTGTAAGGTTTGATTATTGCCAATATTTACGGGGTAATTTAAATTGGTACTATCTCCTAATACAACCTTTGTTTTTGTTGAATTGGGATAGCTTTTTAAAGTTACACCAGCAACCTGACCTCCTTTATTAGAAAAGCGAACAATCATTAAATCGTTCTCTAGGGTTGTAAACTCCTCTTTAACAGAATCTATTATAGCTGCTTTCTGAGTAGCAGTATCTACCTTAATTGGATTTTTTGCAGCCACTGTTTTTTCCGCAGTCGTTTTTACCAATGCAACAGAATCATCATAGCGCTGTTTATAAGCTTGCGCTTCGGTTTGCTGTTTATTTGTATACCAGAAATAAGTAAAAAATAAACCTGCAAGTAAGACAAAGCCAATGACCGTATTTTTATCTGTTTTCATATTCAATGTTTAAACGTAATAACGTGGGGGCAAAGATATGTTTTTTACAGGTTTCTGCTATACTTTCCCCCTACTAAATACAGGGCATCGGTGATCTCCCCCAAACTGCAATATTTAACCGCTTCCATAAGAATTTCAAACAAATTCCCGTTTTGAAGACTGGCGTCTCTAAGTTGGGTCAAATAAGCGTCCCGTTGCGCATGGTTACGTTTTTTAAACATTTGAAGACAAGCTACCTGCCTTGATCTTTCTTTTTTAGTGGATCTGATAATGGGTTGTTGATCAACTTCCGAGTTTACCTTATCGTTAACAAATGTATTCACACCAATAATTGGAATTTCGCCATCATGTTTTTTGGTTTCATACACCCAGCTTTCTTCCTGAATTTTAGAGCGCTGATACATTCGTTCCATCGCACCTAACATGCCGCCGCGCGCATTTATTTTTTCAAATTCTTTCATCACCGCAGCTTCCACTAAATCAGTTAATTCGGTAATTAAGAAACTACCTTGTTGCGTGTTTTCAACTTTGGCAGTACCTAGTTCTTTATTAATAATTAATTGAATGGCCAATGCCCTTCTTACACTTTCTTCGGTTGGCGTAGTAATGGCTTCATCATAGGCATTGGTATGCAAGCTATTGCACTGATCATAAATTGCATATAAAGCCTGCAGGGTAGTTCTAATATCATTAAAATCTATTTCCTGTGCATGTAAACTTCTGCCGCTCGTTTGAATATGATATTTTAATTTTTGAGAGCGTACATTGGCTTTGTATTTTAACTTCATTACCCTTGCCCAAATTCTTCGAGCAACTCTTCCAATCACTGCATATTCAGGATCCATGCCATTGCTAAAGAAAAAACTCAGGTTGGGCATAAAATCATCAATCGCAATGCCTCGATTTAAAAAATATTCCACATAGGTAAACCCATTGGCTAAGGTAAATGCCAATTGTGTAATGGGATTAGCTCCTGCTTCTGCAATATGATAACCTGAAATAGAAATACTATAAAAATTTCGAATATTATTTTGTGCAAAATAAGCTTGCACATCACCCATCATACGCAATGCAAAATCGGTAGAGAAAATACAAGTATTTTGCGCCTGATCCTCTTTTAAAATATCTGCTTGTAAAGTACCCCTCAGCTTATTTAATACATTGGTTTTAATTTGAGCATACACTATTGGATCCAATACCTGATCCCCCGACACGCCCAGTAATTTTAACCCCAATCCATTATGCCATTGGCTAAAAGGAATTTGAGGATGAATAGATTCATAGCTAGGTGATAATGCAGTAGGAACAAGTTCTTTTATTTTTTTATGCACCTTTGGCCACAATTTTTGTTCCGTTATATATTGCTCACAAGCTTGATCAATAGCGGCATTAAAAAACATGGCTAATAACATGGGAGCCGGCCCATTAATGGTCATGCTCACCGATGTATTTGCTGCGTTTAAATCTATTCCTGAATATAATTTTTTTGCATCATCAATAGTGGCAACACTCACTCCTGCATTTCCAATTTTACCAAATACATCCATTCTTGCTGCTGGATCATGGCCGTATAAAGTCACGCTATCAAAAGCAGTTGATAATCTAACAGCAGATTGTCCTTTACTTAAATAATGAAAACGCCAATTGGTTCTTTCGGGACAACCTTCTCCTGCAAACATTCTGGTAGGATCCTCATTGTCTCGTTTTAATTCAAATACGCCGGCAGTAAATGGATAGCGACCCGGTGTATTCTCTTTTAGCTGCCACTCTGCGATGTCACCCCAGTCGGCATACTTTGGCAAATACACTTTATTTAATTCAATCCCAGAGGGCGTTTCAAAAACAAATGGATGCGAGGATTGCTTACCCCTCACTTCATCTGTAAATATTTTTTGTTGATACTTGTCATACAGCGCCGGCCATGCGGTTACTAAGTCCTTCACTTCTTTATCAATACTTGCTTCTATTGCTTTCTGCACTTTTTGTAAAGAAGCATTTTTTACAAGCAAAGGATCTTCCATGGTTTTAGATACACAATACCATTTAGATACATTTTGCTTTTGTTCCGCAATCCAATTATTGTTATTGTGAATGACTTCAATGATCTCATTCAAATACCCCACTCTTTTATTAGGAATGGTTGGGACCATGATATTGTTTTCGTTATATGCTACTGGATTTTCTAAAACATTAAAAATGGCACCATGTATGGTATTTATATTTTGTATTAAAGCATTATACATGGCCTGCATTCCTGGATCGCTATAATGTGCAGCCATGGTTCCAAAAACAGGACATGAATTGGGTTTTGCATGAAACAAATGATGTGATCTGATGTACTGCTTTCTTACATCTCTTAAGGCATCCAAACCGCCAGCACGATCAAATTTATTAATACCAATGATATGTGCATAGTCAATCATGTTAATTTTTTCCAATTGCGTTGGCGCACCAAATTCAGGCGTCATAATGTAAACCGGTACCGTTACATAGTCCACAATGGTGGCATCGTTTTGTCCCACACCTGCGGTCTCTATAAGTATACAATCAAACCCAGCCAATTTGCATAATTCAATAACACCGTCCATAGAATGCGCAATAGATTGCATATCACTTCGGGTAGCTAATGAACGCATAAAAACATTGGGATGATGTATCGCGTTCATTCTGATACGATCGCCTAATAAAGCACCTCCCGTTTTTCTTTTAGAAGGATCTACCGAAATAACCGCAATGGTTTTTGTTGGATTACATTGAACATAATATTGAACCAACCTGTCCACCACCGTAGATTTACCGGCACCACCGGTACCTGTAATTCCAATGATCGGAATCGAATTTATTTTTTTTGTTGCGGATTGCTTGGACTGTTTTTTATTGCTAGGTAACTTTTGCTTTGGAATTTTTAACTCCCCATTTTGTAATAAAGTAATTTGTCTACTTAAAACGCGTGGATCAATTTTTTTTTGGATGGCTAATTTGGAGAATGTTTTTTTAGCATAGGGTTTCAAAGGGTAGTTACAAATGTGTACCACTTCTTTAATCATTCCATCAATACCCATCACCAATCCATCACTCGGTAAATAAATTTTTGTACTGCCATTGGCTTCTAAAAACTTAGCTTCCTTGGGTAAAATGGTACCTCCACCACCTCCCACAATTTTGACATGTTGATATCCTGAGTCATCTAATAATTGTCGAACAAAACTAAAAAATTCTACATGGCCACCCTGATAAGAAGTAATGGCAATACCTTGCACATCTTCTTCAATGGCCGCTTCTACAATTTCATAGGCCGATCGATTGTGACCCAAATGAATGATTTCAACACCATTTTCTTGAAGTACACGACGCATGATATTAATAGAAGCATCATGGCCGTCAAATAAACTGGTACAGGTTAAAATTCTAGT
>CAIOYQ010000043.1 GCA_903862505.1 uncultured Bacteroidota bacterium | reverse complement strand
ACTACCACAGGCTACCAGTGTTGTAAGTGGATATTTAGCAAATACAGATTGGGACTTATTTAATAATAAAATTGATCTTAGTCAGAAAGCTTCCGTAAATGGAGTTGCTAGCTTAGACGCGAATGGGAAAATACCCACTTCACAAATTCCTTCTATTTCTTTTTCAAGTGGATATGTGGTAATAAATCAAGCAGCTATGCTTGCACTCTCAAGTGCTGTGGTTGGAAGTATTGCCATTAGAACTGATAATAGTAAAAATTATGTATTAAGTGGATTGCCTGCAAGTGCATTGGCAAATTGGTTGGAATTATTAATGCCGGTTTCTATTGCTTCCGTAAATGGTCGTACCGAAAGTAGCATCACACTTACAAGTACGGATATTGGAGAGGGCACTAATTTATATTACACCAATACAAGGGCAAGAAATGCATTGAGTGCAATAAGTCCTATCGTGTATACTGCAAGTACAGGGGTAATATCAATTCCTGCTGCAACTGCTTCCGCGGCAGGTTATTTAAGTTCATCGGATTGGGCTTTATTTAATAGCAAGATGGGTACATTTTCGGCACAAGCGCCCAATGCATTTTATGCAGGGCCTTCAACGGGAAGTAATGCAGTGCCTTCATTTAGAGCTATTGTAGCAGGAGATATTCCTACTTTAAATCAAAACACAATAGGCAATGCAGGAACGGCAACAAAGCTAGCGGCTACAAAAAATATAAATGGAGTTGCATTTGATGGATCGGCTGATATCATTATTACTTCCAACATTTCCAATGCAATAACATTTAATAATAGTGGAAGTGGTTTAGTAAGTCCTGTGAGTTTTGATGGATCTTCTGCAAAAACTATTTCCTATAATACCATTGGTGCGGCACCTGCCATTGGCTCAAGTGCTATTACTACAGTAGGTTCCATCAGTTCGGGAACTTGGTTGGGAAGTATTATAGATGCAAACCATGGAGGAGCTGGCACTACAAATGGAATATTAAAAGCAAATGGTGCTGGGGTGGTATCATCAGCAATAGGAGGGACAGATTTCGAAAACCCCTTAACTTTTTCACTTCCTTTATCAAGAGCTTCCAATAGCATTTCATTAACGGCTGCCACTTCTGTAGCAAACGGTTATTTAATATCAAGTGATTGGAGTTTATTTAATGGCAAACAATCATCCATTGTTGCGGGAACAGGAGTATCCCTGTCTGGAGGCAATACGGTTTCTATAGGCCAGTCTGTTGCAACAACGGTTGCTCCTACATTTAGTGGTGCAACTTTATCAGGTTTAAATGTGGCAGGGATAGTAACCAATACTGCAGGGGGTGTGTTGGGTTCTGCTGCAACCACTGGTACGGGCAATATTGTAAGAGCCAATACACCCACTTTAATTACACCTTTATTAGGAGACGCAAGTGCAACAAGCCTAAATGCTGGAACCGTAACAGCAACCAGTATCAATACATCTGGCGATATCACTGCTAAAAGGTTCAAACTTACCATGCCTGCTGGCATTACTGCAGCCACCACCACCAATCTTGATTTGAGTACAGGTAATGTTTTTACGGTGAATTTAGGGATGAGTATTACAACTTTAAATTTAACCAATCCAGGTGTTGGTACTTATTTAATTAAATTCTTACAAGGAGGAGTAGGTAATTGGAATGTTGCATTTCCTGCTGCATGGAAATGGGCAGCAGCATATGTTCCTGATCTTACACCCAATACCGGAAAATTAGATATCGTAACACTTATATATGATGGTGCTAATTATTATGCAACCATTGTACAAAACTTTTAAGATGAAAAAAATGATTATCTATTTGCTTTTTATTTTAGTAAAAACTAATTTTTTAATTGGACAGGTGATGCCCCAAGGATATTTAGTGGGGCCAAGTGGTTATATTGGAACCCAACTATGGATGACAAAAAATTTAGATGTTACTACATTTAATGACGGCACTGAAATTACTCAGGTAACCAATACGGCAAATTGGTCTGCTAGTTTAACATCTCCTGCATGGATTTATAATAATTTAGATGCGAACAATAATGCAGTGTATGGAAAATTATACAATTGGGCAGTAGTGAACAATGTAAAAAATGTTTGTCCAATTAATTATCATGTGCCCACTTTTAATGATTGGCTTGTTTTACAAAATTATCTTGGAGGGACGCCAGTTAGTTATATTGTTGCAGGGGGTGGTAAATTAAAACAAACAGGCACAGCTGCTTGGACAACCCCTAATACAGGCGCCACTAATTCAACAAGATTTAATGCAGTTGGGAATGGCTATATTGGATCAGGAAGCTCGTTTAGTAATTCATTAAATAATATAGCGCTGTTTTGGAGTACCACCCTTACGGGATCAAAAGTATATTTTGCCCAACTCAATTATAATGATAATAATTTATCCGTTTCCCCTGGGCTAAATACTGGCGGTTTTGCCATTAGATGCATTCACGACTAATTGTTTTTAGCGCCCTTCATAGTGGTTGGACTAGGCTGTAAAATGGACTGTAATACATTTAGTTTTCCATCGATACTATTTTCATCGTAATCTAATCCTAAAATTTTTGCAACAATGGGGTATATGTTTACGTTTTCAAACCCTTCAATGCTTAATCCTTTTTTAAAGGCAGGTCCCCAGGCCATAAAAGTAGCGCGCATATCTGGGTGGTGATTGTCAAAACCATGTTTACCTATGGTTGTTTTACGGGTAGAAAAATTAAAGGGTCTTGGCAAATGTGGCACCACTATTAAATCGCCAACTCGATTGTACACATCATCTGCTTTTTTATAATGCCAATGGTCAGGTGTCTCGTCTAATTTATAAACTGAAATAGAAGTATCTTTTTTAAGTTCGTTATATGTGGATTCAAGCTTGGATGCATCCTTTGCATATAAATGAATTAAGGCATCTCCCCAAGGAACGCGCATAGCGGCAGTATCAATGGCTTTAGGCATACCAATGGTGTTATCAACATCTACTTTTGTCATTCCATGATCTGATACAAAAATATAGTTAATAGGTAAGTTTAAAGTTGCCAATTCCGCTTGTAATGCATTTACACTGCTATCAATAAATTTAACCGCATCACCTACATGCGGATGATTGGGTCCATAGGTATGTGCTTCATGATCTACTTCTGGGAAATAAAAGGTAATCATATGAGGACGTTGTTCTTCGGGCAAAGTCAACCAATCTTTTACCGCTTTAATTCTGGTCGCAATATTAATCTTATCATTATACTTATAATAGTAGGTTGGTCTTGTATTTTGAATGTCTGCCTCAGAGCCTACCCAGTAAAAGCTAGCGGATAACATTTTTTGCTTTTCTGCTAGCACCCATAATGGAGTCCCACCATACCATTTCCCTTCACCCACCATCTTAGTATTGCCCATACTATATTGTTGTCCCGAAGCTTTATCAAAGTATGTATTATCAACGAGTCCATGATGTGCCGGGTACAACCCAGTAGCAATGGTATAGTGATTTGGGAATGTTAAAGAAGGGAATGAAGGCGTCATGAATTTTGCGCGCACCCCATTTATTGAAGTTGATTTTAAAAAAGTGGCATCGTATAATTCAGTGAAATCGGAACGGAATCCGTCTGCTGAAATTAAAATTACGTATGGTTTGTTTAATTGACTTTTGTCATTTTTT
>CAIOYQ010000042.1 GCA_903862505.1 uncultured Bacteroidota bacterium | reverse complement strand
TTTTGAATTGATGAAATTTCTTTTTTTAAGCTTTAACTTGTAAAATGAGGAATTGGTAAGTATGCAATTATCAAAATCCATTGATAACCCAAAAGAATTGGCATCACAAAACTGCAATCCTATCATCTTACACCCCTTAAAAGATATATCTCTCAAAATGGTATTATTTAATTTTAGCAAACTTAAATTACATCCAACAAAGTTGGTATCTATAAAAGTATAGTGGGATACATCTACACTGGATAAATTACAATGTATAAAACTACAGGACTCATACTCTCCTTTTGGAAGAGGCTTTTCCGTAAAATCGATGTTTTCAAATATTTTATCATCAAAAATTTCCATAATTCAATATTATAAAGCAATATAGGATATTAATATTTAATGCAAAAAAGCTAAATTTACAATCCTAACTCATTCTTAAAATGGGTGCATTTTAATACTAAATTAAATGAAAAATCTATTTTTTACACTCTTGTTTCCTACTTTAACTACTTTATCGGTTAATGCGCAAAGATCCGGCGTACCTATTGGCACTTCTTCTAATTCAGCAGGTTCAGGAATTTCTATTAGTCTTGTAAAAAGATTTCAACATTATAATGCAAATACTAAAAACGAAAATGACGTATTTGATGTTTCAATAAACTCACCAAAATCGGTAAATATATTAAATAGTAAAAACAAGTTTTACGTAAATTCTTTAGAGGGAGAAGAAACCGCGGTATATGATTTAACTACTTTCAAAAAGATCAAAATCATAAAACACTCGTTTAATGCGAGTAATCAATACTTATTTAAGGGGGACGCAAATGCTAGTTTTATCTATAAAACAAAAACTGGTAATTTAAACTACTTTAACGGAAAGCCTGTTGAAAGTTGCTTCTCTCACAATGGTAAGTACTTATGGATAACTTATTATAGAAAATCCTACGATGCCAATGCCATTGACCCTTCTGCAGTTTGTATTATTGATACAGATGCAGATACGATTGTACGCGTAATGACTACTGCTTCCTTGCCTAAAATGATTGCCTGTTCTCCAGACAGTAAAACCATTGCCATTTCTCATTGGGGAGACAATACCGTTTCTTTAATTGATATTAGCTCAGGTAATCCTTCCTCCTTTTCATACCTAGACAATATTGTCATTGATTATAGAATGAATCTTAATTTTTCAAGTAATACTAAGATAGACCGTGACAATAACTGCGGCAATTGTTTACGAGGGACAGAATTCACCCCGGATAATAAATATATTTTAGTGGGCAAAATGGGCAGCAATGGTATTGCGATTATTGATATTGAAAAAAGGAAATATTTAGGAACTGTTACCGGTATGAAAACCAATATGAGACATCTTATAATTAAAGATGCGTGGTTGTACTTAAGTAGTAATAAATATGGTTATGTTCAAAAAACTTTACTTAGTGATTTTGTGAAGTATTTTTCTACTGCCTCAAAAATGGGCGCTTATGATAAATGGCAAAATGCATTTGTTGGTATTGGTGCAAGAACCATTTCCATTGATCCTTCGGGTAAATATTTATTTGCTGCAGTGAATAATGAAAGTAAGGTTTCCATTGTAAGGACCAGTGATATGAAAGTACTTGCTAGTTGTAATGCGGATAGTTATCCGGTGGGGATGGATATGAGTGAGGATGGAAAAACACTCATTGTAACTGCACAAGGAAAAACTGGTGGCGGAGGAAATAGTGTGATGGTTTTTAAAGTGACCTATGGGGAGTAGGATGGCCGTCGCTTCACTCCGGCATCCTGGAGTGGGCGGTGCAAAATGCGTCAGTAGTTCGAATACTGTCTTCACGACTCGATTTATTACTTTACTTCAACAGGCCTCATTGCTTCGCAATGTTACGAGTAGGAAATAATTTGCAAACATAAGCTAGCTTAGTATTTGTCAAATTATTATCCACTCGTTGCCTTCGGCAAGGCCTGTTGAAGTAGGGGCATAAAAAAAGCCAGTATTGCTACTGACTTTTTTGTCGGGAAGACAGGATTCGAACCTGCGACCCCTTGGTCCCAAACCAAGTGCGCTACCGGCCTGCGCTACTTCCCGTTCCATTATAACTTGCGTTATAAATATTT
>CAIOYQ010000041.1 GCA_903862505.1 uncultured Bacteroidota bacterium | reverse complement strand
TGTCTTTCCCTTATGAAATAAACTTACAAGACGATGGGAATTCCAATTTAACCGCCACAACCCTTACTAAATTTTCTGGAAGCACTTCTGCTATGGCTTCGGCAAAAGGTATATTTACTAAAAAAACAAAATTAGCAAGTATTCTGGAAACGAAATTTGATCAAGTAAAATTAGCACCCAATACACAAGCCTGTTTAATGAGCAACTATTTAACCTATAGTAATGCAAATGGAAGAGAAATATTGCAAGGTACTTATATGTCAAATAATTTGTCAGGTTCAACCGATTGTGGATCCGGCTCGGTTATTTTAACAAAAGAATTGACATTTTCAATTGCAAAAAAAACCAATAAAGTAATAAACAGTAATTTAAAAAAGAAAGATACTACTCAATTCGTTACAGCTACATCAATCTTAAAAAAAGATACGGTAAAAATTCTTTCTCTTACCCCTACCCAACCATTTAAAGAAGCAGCAAGTGCGATGAATACAACCGCACTTCCTATAATAGATACTATAAAAACAACTACCCCTTTACCCAATAATATCAATACCACAAAAGCTATAAGGAAAAATAATTTTACAAATATCCCTTGGGTATTAATTAGCAGAGACAATAAATTAATTAAAACGATAACCACAAATAATCGAAAAGTAAGTATTGATTTATATGACAATGGAAGCTTTGAAAGCGACAGTATTTCGGTATATGATAACAATGTCTTAATTTTTGACAGGATTAAATTAAGCTATAAAGAGTTTCATTTTGAACTTCCCTTTACGGAAAATATAACTAAGCACGAATTGGTTTTAGTTGCTCATGTAACCGCTACAAATACCCGAAATAGTTCAATTTTAATTTATAAAGACAATGCTGCGAAGGAAGAATTTATAATTAACACGAACAATAAAAGCAATGCTAAAATTATAATTAAATTTGACCCATTCGTAAAGTCTAGCGAATAGTAATTTTCTTATTTCATTTCTTGTAAAATACCTACTGCCTGGATCTCCTTTTTTTTATCCTCATTAAAAGGATTGACAGTATTCTTTAGCAAACTAAGCCAGTATACCCCATCCTCTATATATTCATTGGGGGCATTAAAAATATAAATATTATGTTCCTTATAACCAATTTCACTTAACAATTGTAAAATTTGTACCGCTGTCATATTCATAGATAGGGTTAACTCTTTTGCATCCTGCATTGTATTGCTTTCAACAACCCCTTGCAGTTCGGCACTAATATTCCCAACGCCTGTAACCCAGTTACTTTGCAAAGCCGTATCGGTTGACAATGAAAGTCCTGCGATAGAATCCAAAACTGTGAGAAGTGCAAAACTTGTTTCCTTAATATAGCTCGTATCCTTATTGGCAACACCCTTTAATAATTCCTGATAACCTGTAATGATGGGTTGCACCTGATGGTCCATTTGGCTGTTATTTTGCTTGGCATTAAAATGCCACAACAAATTAGACTCGGTATTTTTTGTATTTGTAGCACATGCGAAGACACAAAAACACAGTATTATCATTAAAAATGGTTTCATCTTAAGGAATTTTATCAAAATTATGCATAATTAGCCCATTCAAGGACTAACTTTGCGCTCTGAATTTAAAAAATATGTTGATAGGATTACAAAATGTTACGTTCGAGTTTGGTGCAAGAGCAATTGTGAGTGAAGCCACCTGGCATATTCAACCAGGTGAACGTATTGGACTGATTGGTTATAATGGAACTGGAAAATCAACCATTTTAAAACTATTGGTGGGTCAATACTTACCTAGTAAGGGAACTGTTGAAAAAGGCAGAGATACCACCATTGGCTACTTACACCAGGACTTATTAAGTTTTGACACCAATGAAACCATCACGGAAGTGGCATTGGGGGCTTTCGAACGTGTGCGTGCACTAGAAAAAGAAATAGAACAATTGGGTATAGAATTAGAAGCCAATTCCGAGGATAACGATCTTTTAATTAAATACACGGATGCTTTACACGAATTAGATGTGTTAGATGGTTATAATATTAGCCATAAAGCAGAAGAAGTTTTACACGGACTTGGATTTACAACAAAAGACTTAGCTAGACCCTATAAAGAATTTAGTGGGGGTTGGAGAATGCGTGTATTACTTGCCAAAATGATATTACAAGCACCGGATGTTTTATTACTGGATGAGCCTACCAACCACTTGGACTTACCAAGTATCGAATGGCTAGAGAAATACCTTTTGCATTATAAAGGAAGTGTGGTGATTGTGAGTCACGATAAATACTTCCTCAATAAAATGGTGAATAAGATTGTAGAGGTTTACCAACAGCAATTAAATTTTTATACTGGTGACTACGAATATTATGAGGTAGAGAAGGTACAACGTGTAGAAATTCAACAACGTGCCTTTGAAAACCAACAGGATTATATACGTCAACAAGAAAAATTCATTGAACGCTTTAAGGCAAAAGCTTCTAAAGCAGCAGCTGCACAAAGTATCCAAAAAAGATTAGACAAATTGGATGTGATAGAAGACGTTCAAATTGAAAGACCTAATATCAGAATCAATTTTGCGGTAGATAAATCGCCTGGGAAAGTATTAGTAGACTTAAAAGGAATAAACAAGTCTTATCCTACTTTAACCATATTAGAAAATGCATTTGCAGAAATTGAAAGAGGTGATAAAATTGCATTGATTGGTGCCAACGGTAAAGGAAAGAGTACCCTTTTAAGAATTGTAGCAGGTATGGAAAGTTTCGAAGGAGAAAGAGTTTGGGGACATAATGTTGACGAGAGTTTTTATGCGCAACACCAATTGGAATCACTCAATTTGAACAATACTATTTTACAAGAAGTTCAAGAATGCGGCACTAAAAAAACTGATTTAGAATTACGCGCACTATTGGGGTGTTTCTTGTTTGGTGGCGATGAAATTGATAAGAAAATTAAAATATTAAGTGGTGGTGAAAAAGCAAGAGTCGCTTTAACTAAAACCATTATTAGCAAGGCTAACTTTTTAATGCTGGATGAGCCTACCAACCACTTGGACATGGCTACTGTCGAACTTTTGGCAGAAGCCTTAACTAAATATGATGGCTCCATTATACTAGTTAGTCACGACCGTTATTTTATTTCTAAAACTGCGAATAAGATTTGGGAAATTGAGGATGAAAAGATCATTGAATTTAAAGGAGATTATAATGAATGGTTAGAATGGAAAGAGAGAATGGCAAAACAAAAAGCAGCAAATCCTGACCAAGTAAAAACAGCTACACCAAAAGCAGCCAACGTTATAGAGAAAAAATTGGCACCCGTTGTTACACCGGATGTAAAAGCAGGCCCAAATGGCCCTATAGATAAGGAATTGCAAAAGCAAATTCAAAAATTACAAAAAGCATTGTCGCTATTAGCGCACAATATTGAAACTTTGAATAAGGAAAAAACCGAAATTGAATTGCAAATGGCAGACCCAACCATTTATTCGGATGTGACAAAGTTCCAGGCCATAGAGAAAAGCTATCATGATAAGAATGCACTGATTCGTTCCATGAATAAGGAATACGAAATAGCGTTTAATGATTTAGCAGACTTAGAAAGTAAAATGTAAATAGCGAAATAAGTATTTAAAATAGATTTTTTTATTTTCTTAAAAAAAACAAAAAGGGGTCATCTGCAAAGATGAACCCCTTTTTATGTATTAGTAGTAAAATTCAAATAGAGAAATAAGTATTTAAAATAGATTTTTTTATTTTCTTAAAAAAAATCTATTTTAAATACTTATCTAGCCAGCGACCTTGCTCATACAATAAGTGTAACAGGTTTTCTTTACCTCGGTAGCTATGCGCCTCATATGGCAAATACACAAACCTTGTCGTTCCACCATGACCTTTGATAGCTGCATATAAGCGCTCACTATTAATAGGGAAAGTACCTGTGTTGTCATCCATTTCGCCATGAGTTAATAAAATAGGTGCTTTAATTTTATCTGCAAAAGCAAACGGACTCATTCCTAAATACAATTGAGGTGCCTGCCAAAAAGTACGTTCTTCATTTTGGAATCCAAAAGGAGTAAGTGTTCTATTATAAGCACCACTACGTGCAATACCAGTTTTAAATAAATTGGTATGTGCTAATAAATTAGCGGTCATAAAAGCTCCATAGCTATGCCCTCCTACTGCCATTCTATTTCTATCACCCACCCCCATTTCCACTAATTTATCAATGGCAGCGGATGCATTTAAACTTAATTGATTTACAAAATCATCATTTGGTTTTTTATCTGGGGAAGTTGCTACAATTGGCATTTCTGCATTATCCAAAATAGCATAACCCTGCGTTACATAAAAAACGGGTGTAGCCCAAGAAAGCATGGTGAATTTGTGTTGATTGCCTCTAATTTGACTTGCGTCTGCGGCATTGGTAAACTCTCTAGGATATGCCCAAATTAATGTTGGCAAAGGGCCATCTTTTAATTTATCATAGCCTTTTGGCAAGTATAAATCACCCGTCATATCAATACCATCTTTACGCTTATATTTAATTTTTTCTTTTGTCACTCCGTCCATACCAGCATATGGATTGGTAAATTTTGTTAGCGTTGTGCTATGTGCTAAAGTAATCCCTTCTCTTATAAAATAATTAGGCACTTCCTTTTCTGTTTCACGACGCGTAATTACTTTTAAATTGTTAATGTCTAAAACATCTGCTACATATTCAAAGCAATCCTCGGCAGATCTCCACAATATTTCTTTGCTTTTTGTTTGAATATTAAACTTAGCTAAATAGGGTAAATCTCCTTTCGCAGAAGCGCCAGTGGTATTATTAAACATTATCGTTTGGCCGTCTTTTGAAATAGCCAGTACCTCTTCCCCAAAGCTATTTTTTTCGGTCACTGGATTTCCAGGATTGTTATACATGTCGGTACTATTGCCTTCATATAAAGTGCTAATGGTATTTAATTTGCTATTGTATAAACTTACTTTATACTGTTGCTTAGAACGTAATTGCTCAGACACCAATGCAACCTGATCATTTCCCCAATTGGTTCTACTGTATCTATTTTCTGTTTTAAAAAGTTCTTTAGGCGTCCCATTAAAAGGTGCTTCTAATGCAAAAACGGCATCATGGAATGGAACTTTCTTTTTAATATACCCACTATCTAAAGGCATTGCGTAAACAATACTTGCAGGTTGATCATTTCTCCAGTCAAAGCCACGTGCAGTATTCTGCAAATTATCATAACCCGAAGGTGTATTTTCGGTAGAAGGCAATGACGCCAATGTGTGCACTAAATTTCCTTTGTTATCTGTGATTTCTACTGTAGATGCAAATCCATAAGAAGTTACTAAATAAGAAAAAGGTTTATTTAAAGTGCGCGTTAAAAAATATTGTTTGTTGGGAGAGATAGAAACACTAGATAAAACGCTTGGTTTACCAATCTTAGTTTCAACTCCATTATTATTTTTTACCAATTGAACGGTTGTGAAATATTCAAATAAATATTCATCAAAAGGAGATTTAATTAAATCTTGATACGTTACACTAGGCGCTATTTTGCCTAAATTTTCTTGAATAGTTGGGCCTTTTGGCGTGATAGGTTTTAATGCAACCTTAGCTGGGTCATTCGCATTTGCCTTATACAATACATTGTTATCGTCTACCCAAATTAAGGTATTGCCTAAAACCAAATTAGCTGAACTTGTATTTATTTTTTTACAAGATAAAGTAGTAATGTCAATTACATAAACATCTACTCTATTTGATAAAACATTAAAGAAAGCAATTTTATTTTCTGCAGGATTCCAAACTGGACTTAAAGCAGATAAATTAGCAGGCAATCCTTTAATGTCCATGTTCTTATCTCCATCTATTTGCTTTAAGACTAAACGATTGATATAAGTTTGTCTTGTTAAAGAGGCATTTAGGGGATTAATTCTTAGTCCTGCAATTTTAAGTTCAGGCTGTCCTAACTCTTCAACACTCGGATAGGAATTACGTTCCATTACCAACATATACTTAGCGGAGTTGTTGACACTAATACTTGGCGTGGGCGGTGCCAATAGTAAATCGGCAATCACTTTAGGGGGTACCTGATAACCAGTATTGTCTTGAGCGCTCAAATTTAAAAAAGAACAAGTCAATAAAATGGCTAGAAATGGTAGTTTACATATTTTCTGCATATCAATAATTTCATTGAATTTAATAATAAAACAAATTGAAACCTTGAAAATTGTATGAATGAAGCCTAAAATGCTAACAACCGATTGCATATTCATAGAAAAATACCCACATCGAAAACGATATCATTGAAAATTGGGCTCAAATGTTTAATTTTGTGGCTCCGTTCAGACGTTAGTCAATTGGTTTACTATTGTAAATCAATACTTTAAAGTTCAATTGAATAAATTATGTCAGCTAAAAAAGTAACCAAAATCGCCGTTTTAACTTCAGGAGGGGATGCCCCAGGTATGAATGCAGCCATTAGAGCGGTCGTTAGAACAGGGGTTTTTCACGGTTTAGAGGTATTTGGAGTAACAAGAGGTTATAATGGAATGATTGAGGATGAAATTTTTGAAATGAACTCTCAATCGGTTGCCAATATTATTCAAAGAGGGGGCACTATTTTAAAAACAGCGAGAAGTAAAGATTTTTTTACCACGGAAGGACGTCAAAGAGCATATGAAAATCTAAAAAAAAGAGGCATTAACGGCATCGTTGTCATAGGTGGGGATGGAAGTTTTAAAGGTGCGCAAAAATTTAGTAACGAATTTGATATACCCTGTATAGGATTGCCTGGAACCATCGATAAGGACATCGCAGGTAGTGATTTTACAATAGGATTTGATACGGCTGTGAATACAGCTGTAGAAGCGATAGATAAAATTAGAGATACCGCCGATGCACATGATCGTTTATTTGTAGTGGAAGTAATGGGACGTGATGCAGGATATATTGCTTTACATAGTGGTATTGCAACAGGAGCAGAAAATATTTTGATCCCAGAAGCAAAAACAGATATGGAAGCCCTTGTAAGATCTTTAGTAGAAAAAGAAAAAAGAAAAAAATTAGTAAACCTAATTATAGTAGCCGAAGGGGATGAATTCGGCGGAGGCAACCAAGTGGGCGATTTTTTAAAAGAACGTTTACCGAATGCAGACATTCGTGTTTGTATCTTAGGGCATATACAAAGAGGTGGTGCACCTAGTTGCCTGGATCGTTTAATCGCCAGCAGAATGGGCTATCATGCAGTAGAATGTTTATTAAATGGAACACATAATGTAATGGTGGGAATTGAGGATAATAAAATGAAGTATACTCCACTTGACAATGCAGTAAAAGCAAAACAAAAAATTTCGGAAGAATGGTTAAAGATTGTAAAAATCTTAGCAAGCTAACAACCACAAGTAGAAAAAATAAATAGAAATATAACCCCAACAAATAAAAATGAGCGAACAAAATTTAAAACAAACACATCACAAAACAAAGATTGTAGCCACAGTAGGCCCAGCATGCGACACCTACGATCAGTTAAAAGCTTTGGTCATAGCAGGCGTGAATGTATTTCGTTTAAACTTTTCACACGGAACCCATGAAGACAAAAAGAAAATCATTGACAATATTCGTGAAATTAATAAAGAATTAGGATGCACGGTTGCAATTTTAGGTGATTTACAAGGTCCAAAATTAAGAGTAGGTGAAATTGAAAACAATCGTCTAGAAGTTAAAGTGGGCGATGTACTCACCTTGACCAATGAGCAATGCATTGGTACCATGGAAAAAATATATGTATCCTACCCTAACCTTGCTGGTGATGTGATTGTAGGTAATACCATTATGATTGACGATGGTAAAATAGAAGTTAAGGTACAAAGTGTTGAAGCGAATAATGATGTGAAAGTAGCAGTAAGCTTAGGTGGAATTATCTCTTCAAAAAAAGGATTAAACTTACCCGATACAAAAATTTCCTTACCTGCATTAACGGAGAAGGATTTATTAGATGCTGATTTTATTATTAAAGAGGAATTGGATTGGGTTGCATTAAGCTTTGTAAAAAGAGTTGCTGATATTGAGATGTTGAGAGCTATTTTAAACAAACACAAAAGCAAGTCTAAAATTATTGCTAAAATTGAAATGCCTGAAGCCATTGTGAATTTAAGAGAACTTATTAACGCAAGTGATGGTATTATGATAGCGAGAGGTGACTTGGGCGTTGAATTGCCCGTTGAGAAAATACCATTGATTCAAAAGGAAATCATCAGGAAATGTTTACATAGAGCCAAACCTGTTATTGTGGCAACACAAATGATGGAATCTATGATTGATCGCGTGAAACCTAATCGTTCTGAAATCACAGACGTGGCCAATGCGGTAATTGAAGGTGCCGATGCAGTAATGTTAAGTGGTGAAACGGCAACGGGTCAATTCCCAGTATTGGTCATTGAAACCATGCGTAAAATTATTTCTGAAGTAGAACAGTATGGATATAACTATAACCGTTCCGAGGATTTAAAACCGCAACCACACTCTCCTTCTTTTATTAGTGATGCTTTATGTTATAACGCATGTAAATTAGCAGAGGACGCCAATGCAGAAGGTTTAGTGGGCATGACACAAAGTGGTTATACTGCATTTATGTTAAGTAGCTTCCGTCCAAAGTCACCCTTATTTATCTTTACAAAAGAAAAAAGTTTGGTAAACCAACTAAGTTTAAGCTGGGGAGTGAAAGCATTATATTATGACAAAGAGGAAAGTTTAGATAAAATTATAACGGATCAAATTCAGGTATTAAAAACCAATGGATTTTTGAAAAAGGATGATATTGTAGTGAATACTGGAAGTACACCCGTTCAATTACATTTACCTACCAATATGATTAAGATTAATAAAGTAGAATAATTACTAAAACGCTCTCTAAAAAGGGCGTTTTTTGTATATTTATAATGAAATAATGAAAATAATGTTATGTTAGAATCATTTGAAAAAGTACCTGTAAAAATTTACCCAACGCCTACAGAAGGGTCAAATGCATTGGCTGCAGAAATTGCGAAATTGATTCGTGAAAAGCAGACACAAAACTTACCCTGTGTATTAGGTATGGCAACTGGTGCCACTCCTATTCTTTTGTATAAAGAATTGGTGCGTATGCATAAGGAGGAAGGCTTAAGCTTTAAAAATGTAATCACTATTAATTTAGACGAGTACTATCCTATTCCAAGAAGTGCCTATCAGAGTTACTGGAGCTTTATGCATCGTCATTTGTTTGATCATATTGATATAGATCCAAAAAATATTAATCTCCCTAATTCTGAATGGAATAAAGATGAATTAAAAGAAAGTTGTGTAGCCTACGAGCAAACCATTGAAAAGATTGGTGGAATTGATTTACAGATATTAGGTATTGGAAAAAATGGACATATTGGTTTTAACGAACCGGGTTCTAGCTTTCATTCAAAAACAAGAATCATCCATTTAGATCAACAAACAAGAATGGCCAACTTATATGAGTGGCATGATTTAAATAAAGTACCAAGAACAGCAATTACAGTAGGTATTAGCAGTATTATGAAAGCCAAGAAAATTGTATTACTAGCTTGGGGAAATAAAGCAGAAATTGTTGCTAAAGCAGTAGAGGGGGACGTAACAGAACAAATCCCAGCCAGTGTGTTACAAAATCATGATGATTGTACATTTATTGTAGATGAATATGCAGCTGCAGAGTTAACGCGCAATAAAGCACCTTGGTTAACTGGAACCAACGAATGGTCTCCTCAAATGATAAAAAAAGCTGTAATTGAATTGGCTTTAAAATTAGATAAGACGGTATTAAGTTTAACCGCAGACGATTATAAAGAAAATAGTTTGTCCGATTTGTTGGTATTAAAAGAATCGGTGTATGATATTAACTTGCATGTATTTTACATGTTGCGCGACTCTATCACAGGATGGCCAGGTGGTAAACCCAATGCAGTAATTCCTGCACATCCAGAAAGAAGTGCCCCAAGTTCAAAACGCGTAATGATTTTTTCTCCGCATCCGGATGATGATATCATAAGTATGGGCGGAACCTTTATGCGCTTGCATGATCAAGGGCACGAAGTACATGTGGGTTATCAAACCAGCGGCAATATTGCAGTAACGGACGAATTTGTAACACGCTTCTTAGATTTTGCTGTAGGATTTGAAGATATGTTTGGTATCGATAATAAAAAAAGCAACGAAATTTTAACCGAAGCAAGATCCTTTTTAGGAGGTAAAAAAGCGGGGGAATTAGATACCAATGAAATAAGAGCGATTAAGGGATTGATAAGAAGATGTGAGGCCAAAGCAACTTGTAGATATGTTGGAATTGCCGAGGACAATTATCATTTCTTAAACCTACCCTTTTACGAAACAGGTGCGATAGATAAAAAACCAATGGGTGAAGAAGATATTAGTATTACCATGGAATTACTAAGAAAAGTAAAACCACATCAAATTTATTGCGCAGGAGATTTAGCCGACCCACATGGTACGCATAAAGTATGTTTGGAAGTGATATTTGAAAGTATGCGTCGATTAAAAGCTGCTGGAGATGAATGGATAAAAGATTGTTGGGTATGGTTGTACAAAGGTGCATGGCAGGAATGGGATATTTCAGAAATTGAAATGGCCGTTCCAATGAGTCCCGATCAAGCAATGAAAAAACGTTTCGGAATATTTATACATCAATCTCAAAAAGACAGTGTTCCTTTCCAAGGAACCGATGCCAGGGAGTTTTGGCAAAGAGCCGAAATTCGCAATGCCCATACTGCGGATTTATATGCACGTTTAGGACTCACTAAATATGCTGCAATTGAGGCGTTTGTAAGATGGCATTACTAATTGCTAAGCAATTGGCAATCAAATGAATTAAGTGCTATAATAGTGCTTGTATTAGCTAATAAAACCCCTAAATACTTTGGTAAAATAGGATTTTGGGCTATATTTGCACCCCTTTCTAGCCTAGCTAGAAAAAGGAATGGCCCCGTAGCTCAACTGAATAGAGTATTTGACTACGGATCAAAAGGTTTCAGGTTTGAATCCTGACGGGGTCACAAAGCCCATGCGAACAGCATGGGCTTTTTCGTGCAAGGAGTCGCATAAAGCTTGCTTTAATGCGGCGACGAGAACGAAAAAGCAAAAACATCAACTCCGTTGATGTTTTTAAAGGGCTTTGGGTACGACCAATGCGAAGAGGATGCGACCGAAGGTAGCAATCATGCGAAGAGGATGCGACCGAAGGGAGCAATCATGCGAAGAGGATGCGACCGAAGGGAGCAATCATGCGAAAAGGATGCGACCGAAGGGAGCAATCCATGTGAAAAGGATGCG
>CAIOYQ010000040.1 GCA_903862505.1 uncultured Bacteroidota bacterium | reverse complement strand
ATAACCGGCTGTGAAAATTGACGAGCATCTTTTTCACGATTTAAATAACTAATATGTCCTGCTATTTCATCCCTAAATTTATGTAATCCGGCGGTTTTAAAGTACCCATTATCATCCAAATATTGTTCTGAAAATACTTCAAAATTATCAGGCATCTGTTTATTTGGCATTTTGAATAAATTAATTAACTTGACTAATTCCATTGGATCCGTTTGGATAGGTGTAGCTGTCATCAATAATAATTTTACGGAATCTGTACCTGACATAATATATGAATTCATCAATGATGCGTGCAGTGCTACCATGTCAGGCGTTTCAATAGTAGATAAATCACCTCCACCATATAATTTATGTGCTTCATCAATTATTAATAATGTTTTACGTAATGGGTCTTCTTTTCCATTTATTTTAACCATTGTTTCATAAATTTGGTTTTTCTTGGAAACTAGATTACTGAATTGCTTATAAGACATTGGGCGAACTCTCCATGATTTAGAAAGTAGTTTCATTCGGTCGGCATTTTTTGAAGGAATAACAATACCATTATTTTCAATTTTCAATTTGATAATTTCATGACATACCTGTTCAAACATATTCTTCCAAATATCATTTTTAAGTGTAGTTCGTGTAACCCAAAGAATAGTATATCCTTGCTTTTCAAAAGTCGATGTTGCTGTAGCAATAGCAGTGCATGTTTTACCAGTACCTACAGAATGCCAAAGTAACATACCTTTTAAAGGATTATTTGGAGTAAAAAAATTGCTGACAAATGCTTGTGTTGGTGTATAATTCATAATTGTTGCACCTCCTTTTTGTTTAGAACCACCTGTTTTTGGAACACAATTGTTCTCCATTATAACTTTATCCCATGCGAATTGAGAGAAATTGTCCCTTACATATTTACGCATCTGTAAAGCATCTAATGGTTTTTCTATAGATACATCTACTATAGACATAGATTTTGGAGATATGTTTTTAAAAAAAGAATCGTTTAATTCAGCTGTATTTGAACGAGAACGCACACTAACAGAATTGTCTTTAGCACCACCTCTTAACGAATCTCCTTTTTCATCGAACGAAATTGAAAATGAATGGATATTTTGGTTCAATTCATAATCTACCGCGTTTTGTATACATACGGTTTCCAATTCATTAATAAAATTCAATAACTTAATATTTATATTCTTCGCTTTAAAATACATTTCAATACCAGTATTAGCGCCCAAACCTTTATCAAAAGGTGCGTCCATTATTAAATCATAAACATATACGTAAAGAGGCCATCCTTTTGATGGATGAAAATCTAGACCTTTTTGTCCACATGTTCGTGTCCCTCGTCCAACTACCTGTTTCTGGTCTGCCTGTGTTAATGTCGGCTCGAAAATGTGGACGTATTTAATGTCAAATAAATCAATACCTTCTTTGTATCCTCCATCCATCAAAATAATACGAATGTTTTCACCATATACATTATCAGGACGCTCATTAAATCTAGCTAATATTTCTTTTTTCGTTACTACGCTAATTGGTTCATCATATACGGATGTAGAGCATAACATATACAAATTATTGTATTTCGTTTTTTCCAATTCACCATTAGATAACAACTCAATTTTCCCCCAGTTTTTCTTACCCATTTTAGGTTCTGCTCTATATCCTAAATTCATACCATCAGCAATTAAAGCACTCGCCAACAATTTGACACCAGCCATGGATGATTTTGAATCCGAAAAAATAAAATGTTTAAATTTCTTTCCGTACTGAGCCATATCCTTAGCATCTAATTCCTTGATTTTATTCAATAATGTAAGGGTTTTGGGAGACACGAGTTTCAATGTACTAATAAAATCGCGCTTCATATTAGGACGCTTAAGTGTTTCTAAATAATTTTTAACGTCAGTATTCGTTTCAATTTCATTTTCTTCGCAAACCGTTTTAGAAGGAAAATAATCTACAAAATCGTAAAAGTATTTGTAGTCTGTTGGAAAAGAAAAATTACTATATTTTCGAATGCAACTTGGGTCATATTGAATATATTTAGACGGTAATGTATTTTCTAACAGGTTGGCATTTTCAAGGCGTCTTGCTAACAATCTATTCATTTGATCTAAATTAGTCTTTAATATTTCCGGATTTTCTTGTTCCTTATCGTATTCAAAACTAGCGTCACTATTTAATTTAATATTTGCTGATTTTGATGACATCAATTGAGAACTACTTCTAGATTTCGACATGCTTCTCGATTT
>CAIOYQ010000039.1 GCA_903862505.1 uncultured Bacteroidota bacterium | reverse complement strand
TAATCGAGAATTAATTTTACGAAATGTAGATAATTCTTTTACATCAAAATAACCAGACCTTGACAACACGGAGTAAAACACAGGAGAGATATGGCCATTGGATAAAAAGAAAAGATCTTCGTTCTTCCCATCCATTTTAAAATTGGTATCTATTTTCAAAACCTTGAAGTACAAGGCCGTTAAAAAATCGGCACAACCTAAAGAACCACCTGGGTGTCCACTTTGTTGAGCATGTACCATTCTAACGATATCTCTTCTAACTTGAGATGCAATTTTGTTTAATTCAGTTGTTGCCATAAAGTTGTTTATCTATGGGGTAAAGATAGATAAAAAAAAGACTCCTGTAGAATACTATGATTTACTTAGCTTTGTGTACTCAAATCATTCAGTATGTCAGAGGAATTAAAAAAAATAACAGCGGACGCAGAAGCGGGCATGAAAAAGGCCATTGCTCATTTGGAAATAGAAATTTCTAAAATTCGAGCTGGCAAAGCATCTCCTTCTATGTTAGAAGGCATTAACGTAGACTATTATGGAACGCCTACACCCATTAGTCAGGTAGCCAACGTGCAAGTACTAGATACCAGAACCATAAGTATTCAACCCTGGGAAAAAGCCATGTTGCCTTTGATCGAAAAATCTATCATGGCAGCTAATATTGGCATTACCCCTCAAAACGATGGGGTGAATATTAGATTGTTTATGCCCCCTTTAACCGAGGAGCGTAGAAAAGAATTGTATAAAAAAGCGGCAGCGGAAGGCGAGCACAGTAAAGTAGCAATTCGCAATATTAGAAGAGATCATATTGAAAAAGTGAAGAAAATACAAAAGGACGGCGCTAGTGAAGATATTTGTAAAGGAACCGAAGATGAAATTCAAGGATTAACCGATAAACATATTGCTTTAATAGACAAGCATCTGGAAGCAAAAGAAAAAGAAATTATGACCGTATAATAATCGTCTAGAACAAAAATAAAAGAACCTTCTATATATTTTATGTAGCGGGTTTTTTTATGAACTTTAGATGACCTCTGTTTACAATGTATACGCCAAAAAGAATAAGACCTAAACAGCCAATTTGAATAAGATTTAAACTTTCTCCATCCCATATACCCCAAGCTACTGCTACCACAGGAATGCCATAAGTAACCATGGAACCAAATAACATGCCTGCTTGCTTAACTAGGTAATAAAATAAAATAGTAGCCATGGAAGTTCCTATGATACCTAATACACTAGTAGCTGCTAATGCACGCAGCACAATGGGGCTGCTAAAATCGGTATTAAAATATCCAGTAAAATAAAGTACGCAGATACTAGGAATCATTAAAAATGCAAAGGCAATGGAAGCCACATTTAAAGAACCCAATTGTTGCATATATCTGCTCAAAATATTTACATTAATTCCATATAACAGCGTGGCTAGGATAACTAAGCTTGCGAAGGATAAATTATGAAAGCTTACATCTTTTCCAGAACCAAGTAAAATACTTAATCCTATAAATCCAATAATCATCCCCAAAACTTTTACCATACTCGTTTGCACCTTAAAAAAAAGGACGCCCACTATGATCGTAAACATGGGGGTAAGTGAGTTTAATATACCTGCTAAAGAACTGTCAATTTGGGTTTCGGCAATGCAAAAAAGATAGGCGGGTATAAAATTTCCTAAAATGCCGGAAAAAACAACCAATCCCAATTTATTTTTAGGAATTCGCTTAATGGCTTTGTAAGCAAAAGGGAGTAAAATAATACCTGCAAATAACATTCTTAAAGAAGCCACCTGATAGGGATTGAAGGCTTTTAAGCCTTCCTTCATCAGGATGAAAGAACTGCCCCAAACAATGGCCAAAAGGGCAAAAACAAGCCAGCTAGTCCAGTTCTTATGCATTCAGTTATAATTTGCCCAAAGATGCTCCATTTTTGTCTAAAAATTTGCGTTTCTTTGTACACTATGAGTCAGCATGCTAATTATTCGATTAAAGTGGACCAATTTGAGGGTCCATTTGACCTATTGTTATTCTTTATTGAAAGAGATGAGATGGATATTTACAATATTCAAATCACAAAAATTATAACGGACTTTTTGGATTTTATTCATGGTCAGGATAAATTAAATATAGAATTAAGTAGTGAATTTATTTTGTTCGTTTCTACCTTAATGCGCATTAAGGCAAAACTTTTATTGCCAAGAAAGGAAATAGATGCGTTAGGAAACGAAATTGATCCTAGACAAGAATTAATTGATAAAATCTTAGAGTATAAAAAGTACAAAGAAGCAGCCGTGCAAATGGCCGATTTAGAAGCGCTAAGAATGCTAATGATGAAGCGTGGAAATATTTCGCATGAAATGTCATTAGTAGGAGAGGAAGCAGCAGAGGGCACTGAATTGCATACGGTAACTTTATTTAAATTAATGAAGTCCTTTGAAAAGGTAATGACCCGTTTGCAGGACCGCCAAAATAGACCTGTGCATACGGTAGTAAGATATAACTACACGATGGAAGGAAGCAGAAGCCATTTATTAGGTTTAGTGGAAACAGAAAAAACGGTATCCTTTGAAAAAGTTTTTGACATTTGCGAGGATCGTGTTCATGCTTTATTTTTATTCTTGTCTATTTTAGAATTGTCTCAACAAAAATATATGCGTCTTATGGTGGGCGAAGGAAAGAATAATTTTATTCTTGAATGGAATGAAAATAGAGCTGAAGATTTAGAACCTGGACATATTGATGATTTCGATGCCTGGGAAACCAAGGCCGACTTAGAAAGCTTTAAGGATGCGCCTTTGGATGGTGAAGGTGATTTTGATGCCAGCTTAAACTAATGCCAACGCTTTAATATCTTTTGCTAGTAAGGCTTTTACAGCATCTGCAATAGCCATTGCATCGTAATGACACTCTTGATGCAATTCTTTTAAACTACCGTGCTCCACAATCGTATCAGGAATACCTAAAATAGTAATTTGATTTTGGTAGCCATGCGCATTCATAAATTCTAAAAGTGCAGAACCCATTCCACCCATAACGGTACCGTCTTCCACGGTTACAATTTTTGGGTAATTTGTAAATACTTCATGCAATAAAGCTTCGTCCAAAGGTTTCACAAAACGAATGTCGAAATGCGCTGGATCTAATCCCTCGGATCTTAAATTCCGAATGGCAGTTTGTGCAAAATTTCCTGGATGGCCAAAACTTACGATGGCAATATCTTTTCCGTCTTTTAATTTTCTTCCTTTTCCAATTTCAATTGCTTCAAATGGTTTTTCCCAATCCACCATCACGCCTTCGCCTCTTGGATATCGAATCACAAAAGGTAAACTAATGGTATCTAATTGTGCAGTGTACATTAAGTTGCGTAATTCTTGTTCGTTCATTGGCGCAGAAATAATCATATTAGGAATACATCTAAAAAAAGATATATCATAACAGCCATGGTGAGTTGGACCATCTTCACCAACAAGACCTGCACGATCTAAACAAAACACAACAGGCAATTTTTGTATAGCCACATCATGTATTACTTGGTCATAGGCACGTTGTATGAAGGAGCTATATATATTGCAAAACACCTTCAAGCCTTGTGTTGCTAAGCCGGCACTTAAAGTAACCGCATGTTGCTCGCAAATGCCTACATCAAAAGCTCTATCAGGCATGGCATCCATCATATATTTCAAAGAGGAACCGCTAGGCATTGCGGGTGTAACACCCATAATATTTTTATTGGATTCCGCAAGGGTCACAATGGTTTTACCAAAAACATCCTGATATTTAGGAGGTTGCGGAACGTCTACTTTTTTCTTTATAATTTCTCCTGTTAACTTATCAAACAAACCAGGGGCATGCCATTTGGTTTGGTCTTTTTCTGCCAATTCATAACCCTTTCCTTTTACGGTTAGGATATGCAAAATCTTTGGTCCAGGAATTGCTTTAAGATCCTTTAAGGTATCTACTAATTTGGTAATATTATGACCATCGATAGGGCCAAAATATCTAAGGTTTAAAGCTTCAAATAAATTACTGCTTTTGGATACTACACCTTTTAAACCTGCTTCTACTTTAGAAGCCATTTCTTGGGTAAAGTTTTTACCAATAGGCAGTTTACCCATCACTTTCCAAAGCTCGTCTCTAAATTTATTATAAGTTGGAGAAGTACTAATATCTGTTAAGTATTCTTTTAGGGCGCCCACATTAGGGTCAATACTCATACAATTGTCATTGAGTATAATAAGCATATCACTATCCGCAACACCTGCGTGGTTCATGGCTTCAAAAGCCATTCCGGCTGTCATAGAGCCATCTCCAATAATGGCCACGGACTTGCGATCCTCGCCTTTGTATTTAGCTGCCATGGACATACCTAAAGCCGCAGAAATGGAAGTGGAAGAGTGGCCTACACCAAAAGTATCATAAGGGCTTTCGGAACGCTTTGGGAAACCGCTCATGCCTTTATACTTTCTATTGGTCACAAAGTCTGCTCTTCGTCCTGTTAAAATTTTATGTCCATACGCCTGATGGCCTACGTCCCAAACCAATTGGTCATAAGGGGTATTATACACATAATGCAAGGCAACGCTTAATTCAACCACGCCTAAACTAGAGGCAAAGTGACCACCCTGAACGCTTACCACATCAATTATATATTGACGGAGTTCATCACAAACCTGATGTAATTTTTCCCTAGATAACTTTTTAAGGTCATCTGGGTTATTGATTGTGCTTAGTAATGGGCCAGCCTCAAAGTGCATTTTGGACAAATTGTATTGTAAAAGTAAGTTAATAACATAAAAAAGAGCCAAAAGTTTTGTTGTAAAATGAATATTCCCATTTATCTAGACATATTGCCTTTAATCTATTAAACGGTCGGTTTAGCTAGCATTAATGAGTAAATTTGGGTATGATGAAAAAGCAGCATTCCATTTATTGGGTTTGTCAAATTGGGGGTTGGGTGAGCTATGCGCTTACGATCTTCCTTTTTGCATACGTGCTAGAGCGACAAATAAGTTTTGTTTTTTTACAGCGCATCATTATTAGCGTGATGCTAGGCATTACCATTACCCATCTACTAAGAACAACGCTTGTCCTTAGTAATTTAAGACCACCTACCCCTTCCAGAAAATGGTGGAAAATTTTCTTATTGGTTATTTTCTTTTCATTTTCATTTAGTCTTATCAATGGTTCGTTAGTAGAAATGTTTAGATTGTTTGAGCCAGGTAGAGATATGGCAAAAACGGAAAGCAACCAATTTATTTTTTCACTGGATGCCATTATTGCCAATTGGAATGGGGCAAGGGTTATAAGGCGTTTGTTTTTTGGTTTAATCTTAGACACACCTATCTTTTTTGTTTGGATATCTATTTATATTTTATGGCATTATATTGAATTTGCCAATAAGGAAGAGATAAAAAAAATTAAACTGGAAACACTCATTAAAGAATTGGAATTAAAAACAATCAAGTCTCAAATTAATCCCCATTTTATTTTCAATGCCTTAAATAGTATTCGTGCTTTAGTGGATGAGGATCCCAAGCGTTCAAGACAGGCTATTACCGAATTGAGCAATATTTTAAGAAGTAGTATTCACAGTGACAAAGTGGAAGTGAGCAGTTTGGAAAAAGAATTGGCGATTGTGAAAGATTATTTAGCATTGGAATACATTCGTTTTGCAGACAGACTTAAAATAGTATACGAAATTGAACCTTCCACTTTGCATAATCAATTACCGCCGATGATGTTGCAAACCTTGGTGGAGAATGCTATCAAACACGGCCTAGGCAAGCAACCTGGGGATTGTACCATTAAAATAGTTTCCAAATTTGAAGAAAATAAGCATGTGCTAAAAGTAATCAACACGGGTTTACTACAGCCTGCTGAAAATGACGGATTTGGATTGCAAAGCACCAAAGAGCGTTTAAATATTTTATACCAAGGAGAAGCGGCATTTGAATTGTATCAATGTGAGCCTAACCAAGTAACTGCCAAATTAGTTATCCCAATTCATTCGAATCAAATTTAAATTAATTAAATCATGCCTACTAATACTATAAAAGCGATTATTGTTGACGACGAGCGATTAGCCAGAAATGAATTAAAAAAATTATTGGAACAACATCCAGAAATTGAAGTGGTGGATGAAGCAAGTAATGTAGACGAGGGTGTAGAAAAAATTGACATCGCACGTCCCGATTTAATTTTCTTAGATATTCAAATGCCAGGAAAAACTGGATTTGATTTATTAGCAGAATTAGAAAAATCGCCAAGAGTCATATTTACTACCGCCTATGATGAGTTTGCATTAAAAGCTTTTGAAGTAAATGCATTGGACTATTTATTAAAACCAATCGACCCCTTACGTTTAGCAGATGCCATTCAAAAACTACAATCCGAGATGCTATTAGAACAAGCAAGTTTAATGGGAACCAGCCGAGGGCCATTAACCGAAGCCGATCAAGTATTTGTGAAGGATGGAGAAAAATGTTGGTTTGTAAAGCTTTCAGAAATTAGATTGTTCGAAAGTGTGGGCAACTATGCTAAAGTTTATTTCTCTACCTATAAGCCACTTATTTTAAAATCCTTAAATTCCTTAGAGGATCGTTTGGATGAGCGCGTATTTTTCAGGGCCAACCGTAAACACATTATTAACCTGCATTGGATCGAAAAAATTGAACCTTATTTTAATGGCGGGCTACTTGTGGAACTAAAAGGTGGCGAGAAAATTGAAATAAGCCGTCGTCAAACGGTTAAGTTCAAGGAAATGATGAGCTTTTAAACATTTAAACTATGAATCGCTGCTGCCATCTGGCTAATTAAAGCGGGATCTTTTTCTATCGCATTGCCTACTACAATAATATCAGCACCTGCTAAACAGTTTTCTTTTGCTTTTTCAGGGTTGGTAATTCCACCCCCAACAATAATAGGTATTTGAACATACTTTGCTACCTGGCTAATCATAATGGTTGGAATGGCTCTTTGCGCACCACTACCTGCATCCATGTAAATAACTTTTAAGCCCAACATTTCTCCTGCCATGGCAGTACAAGAAGCAATGTCATTTTTATTAGAAGGGATGGGGTTGGTATTGGAGATATAAGAAACAGTGGTCGGCGTACCGCCATCTATTAACATATAACCAACGGGTATGATTTCAAGCCCACTTTGTCTTACAAAAGGAGCACTAATAACATGCTGTCCAATAAGTAACTCAGGGTTGCGGCCAGATATCAAGGATAGGTATAATAAGGCGTCTGCTTTTGGGGTGATTTGGTCAGGGGAACCTGGAAACAACACAACAGGGATTGAACAGTTTGCTTTTATGGCAGCAACTACCATGTCTAGGGTGTCTGTCACCACTAAGCTTCCACCCACAAATAAATAGTCAACATTTGCTTGTTTGGCCAACTGTATGGTCTCTAAAAGACTTTCTGAGGTTAATTTATCAGGATCAATTAATACCGCGAATGCTTTATGCCCATTCGCTTTCTGCTTACCTATACTATCTAATATTTTCTCTTTCATATTGACTCCTGGTTATATAATTTTCCTCCCCTCAGCCCCCAAAAATATCAATTTTAAGCTTATGTATACGCAAGCCCCTCATTTATTACAAAAAAAACCGAAATACGCCCCATTTTTTTTCTAAGAAACTAACATCAGTTGGGGATAAATCCTAGAATTCAATGGGGTTATGGACTTTCAGTTTGTTCACATTAATTTTCCACAGCTGTTGATATTTCGGTTAGGGAATTATGGAAAGCAAAGGATATTTTCGTCTACCCATCAAGGTTTTTTGAAAAACCTCTTGGGGAACATAACCAACATCCAAAAATAGAATACGACCATGGCAACTCCAAAAACAAAAACTACTGCGAAAAAAGGCTTAGAATTTTCTCGCCGATTTACCAAAGACAATGTTTCTCCTTTCGATCAATTTGAATATGACTATCGTGATAGCGTTATCAAAAATCCAAACGGAGAAAAAGTATTTGAAATGACAAACGTAGAAGTTCCAAAACAATGGAGCCAAATTGCTACGGACATTTTAGCGCAGAAATATTTTAGAAAAGCAGGAGTGCCTCAAGCCGATGGTTCATTAGGAAGAGAAACAACTGTGAAGCAAGTTGCACATCGTATGGCAAATTGTTGGAGAGTATGGGGAGAGCGTTATGGTTATTTCGCAACTGCAAATGATGCACAAGTATTTTATGAAGAATTAGTATATAGTATTTTAAACCAAGCCTGTGTGCCTAACTCACCACAATGGTTTAATACAGGATTACATGAGAGTTATGGTATCACTGGAGGAGCGCAAGGTCACTACTATGTTGATCCAACCGATAAAAAATTAAAAAGATCAACAAGTGCTTACGAGCGTCCTCAACCACATGCTTGTTTTATTTTAAGTGTGAGCGATGATTTAGTGAACGAAGGAGGTATCATGGATCTTTGGACAAGAGAAGCGAGAATTTTTAAATATGGTTCTGGAGTAGGAACCAACTTCTCTCAAATTAGAGGAGCGAACGAAAAATTATCTGGTGGCGGATCTTCAAGTGGTTTAATGAGCTTCTTAAAAATTGGTGACCGTGCTGCGGGTGCAATTAAATCTGGTGGTACAACGCGTCGTGCTGCTAAAATGGTTTGTTTAGATTTAGACCATCCAGAAGTAATGGAATTTATTAACTGGAAAGTAAAAGAAGAAGATAAAGTAGCTGCTTTAATAGCGGCTGGTT
>CAIOYQ010000038.1 GCA_903862505.1 uncultured Bacteroidota bacterium | reverse complement strand
GAAAACTGGACCGGTATTTCGGTTTCTATTGGTGCCGCCCCCAATAAAGTATTAAGTAAAGTAGCCAACCGACTGGCTAAAAAAAATAAAATACAAACCAATTGCGTGGTGGTATTAGACAGCACCCAAAAAATTCAAACTACTTTACAAAAAACACCTATCGAAGATGTTTGGGGCATTGGTTATAAGTATAGCGAAAAATTAAAAGTGTATGGGATTCACACCGCTTTGGCATTAAGCATGAAAGACCTAAGTTGGGGCAAAAAGTTTTTAGGGGGCATTACCGGTATTAAATTAATTAGAGAATTAAAAGGATTACCTACCCATGAAATGCAAGCACCACGTACCGAGAAAAAAATGATTGCTACTACGCGCATGTTTGGAAGAGACGTAAGCAATTGGCAGGACGTTGAAGAAGCATTGGCTACCTATGCCACACGCTGTTGCGAAAAATTAAGAAGACAACATAGTGCGGCCAAATCTGTGCAAGTTTTTTTACTGCTCAAACCTATTCCCCAAAATAACCCTTCCGAACAAGGCCACTACCATCGAGGCAGTCAGGTAAGTGGCTATGCCGTTTTAGACAACCCCAGCAACCTTACCCCCGATATCATAAAAGCCGCCCTCGCCATTGGGAAAACCTTATTTGAACAGGGCCAAATTTATAAAAAAGCAGGCGTCATTGTAAGCGAGCTAGTCCCCGATAACGTATTGCAAACCAACTTATTTGTGGAACCCGCCGACGCAAGACGAAAAAAATTAATGAATGTTATTGACAACATGAATGCCGCTTATAGGAATGATGTGCTCAAATTTGGTACCACCGGCACCCATAAAAATTGGAAAATGCGCAGTGAAAAGCGCAGTAAACGCTATACCACCCGCTGGGATGAGCTTTGTACGGTCCGCTAAACACAGATAGTGGAAAACCCCTTTTACAAAAATTCGTAAAAATGGGTTCGCTATCGTATTTTTACCCAATTTTATACTTATGAGCAACAATTTGAACTCCAACGAATCCATCCCATCCAAAAAGAAGAAAATTATTGTATTAGGAAGTGGTCCTAATCGTATTGGACAAGGTATTGAATTTGATTATTGTTGTGTACATGGATTACTCGCCGTGAAAGAATCGGGTTATGAAGCTATCATGGTCAACTGTAATCCCGAAACCGTATCCACCGATTTTGATATGGCCGATAAATTATATTTCGAGCCTGTGTTTTGGGAACATCTTTGGGAAATTATAGAATTAGAAAAACCAGAAGGAGTGATTGTACAATTGGGTGGACAAACCGCCTTAAAATTAGCAAAGCGTTTAACAGAAAGAGGGATTAAAATTATAGGTACTTCATTTGACAGTTTAGATATCGCAGAGGACAGAGGCCGATTTAGTGACTTGTTAAAAGAGTTAAGTATTCCTTATCCAAATTATGGTACAGCCTATACTGCCGAAGAAGCGATAGAAGTTGCCAACAAAGTAGGTTACCCTGTACTAGTAAGACCTAGCTATGTAATTGGAGGACAAAGAATGCGTATAGTAATTAACGACGCAGAGGTAGAAACTGCAGTGGTAAGTATTTTAAAACATATCCCAGATAATAAAATCTTGATTGACCATTTCTTAGACCGTTGTCAGGAAGCAGAAGTGGATGCTATTTTTGATGGTGAAACTTTTCACGTAATGGGTGTGATGGAACATATTGAACCCGCAGGTATTCATAGTGGTGATAGTAATGCAGTATTGCCCGCATTTAACTTAACTCCATTGATTGTGGCCACCATGGAATTTTACAGTGAGAAAATTGCAAGGGCTTTAAATATAAAAGGATTAATTAATATTCAGTTCGCTATTAAAGATGATCAAGTATATGTGATTGAAGCCAATCCAAGAGCTTCTAGAACTACGCCGTTCATTGCAAAAGCATATCAAATACCTTATTTAAATATTGCCACTAAAATAATGTTGGGTGTTGCGAAGCTTACCGACTTTACCATGGAGAAAAAATTAGACGGATTCGCCATTAAAGAACCCGTATTTAGTTTTGATAAATTCCCAGGGGTCAATAAAGAATTAGGACCAGAGATGAAGAGTACAGGAGAAGCCATTCGTTTTATCAAAGACTTACGCGATCCATACTTCAGAACATTGTACAAAGAACGTTCCATGAACCTTTCTCGTTAAAATTTTAACTTCGATTTTACCAATAATAAAGAAGCCCCGATTTTTTCGGGGCTTCTTTTACTTTATTTATATATTGGATAAAATATTCAATTATTTTGAAATACTATTCTGCGTCGAGTCTTCGAGCATTGCGCAGGGCGAGACAAGGAATAGGTATTTCAAAATAAACTACGGATTTACGCCGTGTTGATCCACTAAATATATAAACGCTGCAATATTCACTGCGCCTAATAATAATTCACGCTTGTTTACATTTTCAAACACATCTGTCTTCGCATGGTGTAAATCAAAATAACGTTGACTGTCTGGTGTTAAACTAGACATGACAATATTTTTATCATACCCTGTTAATGGACCAATATCAGCACCACCCCCTCCAGCAACCACTTCAGTGCCATAAGGTTTTAACAATGGCGTCCATTTTTGAAAGTACGCTAACTGTGCAGGAGTGGTACCCACACCAATACTTCTTGGTGTAAAACCACCTGCATCACTTTCTAAAGCAAGAATATGTTTTTCCTTATTCAACTTGGCTAACTCTGCGTATTTCGCACCCCCCTTTCCTCCATTTTCTTCATTGGCAAACAATACAAAACGAATAGTATGTTTAGGTTGATAGTTTAGTGCTTTCATCGCGCGTAATACTTCCATAGTTTGTACAATACCTGCGCCGTCATCATGTGCGCCTTCGTTTACATCCCAACTATCTAAGTGACCGCCAATAGTGATAATTTCTTCTGGGTGCTCCGTGCCTTTTAATTCTGCCACTACATTATTTTCATCTGCATCCGGCAAGAAAAAACCATAGGTTTGAATTTGTGCACGAACGGTACCTTTTTTTGCTTTTGCATACAATGCTTTTGCGTCATTAGGTCCTAAAGCCACCGCTGGAATTTTTGGATAGGCGGAATCATATTTCATACCACCAGTATGCGGTGCATTGTCAGGCGCTGTACTTAAAGAGTGAATCATTACACCTACTGCTCCATATTTTGCAGCCCTGCTTGCACCCGTACCTCTATAAGTACCAGCAGCACTATAGGCTTTGAAGGTTTGTATAAATGTGGGATCAAATTCGCTATTGTAATAAACAATCTTTCCTTTTACTTCATCCTTTCGCTTTTCTAATTCATCAAAATTAGCAACCGCCAAAACATCTGCTTCTACCAAACCATTACTGCTAAGAGAATTACCCAAAGCCAAAGCTTCTAGTTTTTGATTGGTAGGCTTGCCATTTATTCCTACAATAGCTGCGAAGTCCTTACCGCCTCTTTGCCAGTTTGGAGTTTTACAAGGTTGCATGTATACTTTATCTGGCTTCATCGCTTCTAAATTACGCTTACCCCAAATAGCTGCATTTTGTTGTTGAGGTGAACCCGCTAAACGACCCCCAATTTTTTTAGTCAACTCTCTTAACAAATCATAAGCTGTACCGTTGGTCATAATTTCATCAGCCATCTTTTTAATGGCAACACTGTCTTGATTCACTTGGGCTTGAGCCATAAAAGGCAAGCAAAAAACCAGGAAAAATAATGGACGCATAATTGGGTATTTTAACATTCAAATAATTCTTAAATATAAATAAACTTTATCGGATAATTAGTTGTTAATTGCATATTCAACTAGTAAAAATGAAGATCGGTATTGTTTGTTATCCTACGTTTGGAGGAAGTGGTGTGTTAGCCACCGAGCTGGGGAAAGCCTTGGCCGAAAAAGGGCATGAAATTCATTTTATTACCTATCAACAACCTGTTCGTTTGAATGGCTTTCATGCCAATATTTTTTATCATGAAGTAAGGGTGCCCACCTATCCATTATTTGACTACCCACCCTATGAATTGGCATTGGCTAGTACCATGGTAGACGTTATTTTAAATCACGATTTAGATTTGATACATGCACACTATGCCATTCCGCATGCATCTGCAGCCTATACCGCAAAACAAATTGTAAAACAGAAAACAGGAAGATCCGTTCCTGTGATCACCACTTTACACGGAACAGATATCACATTAGTAGGCAGAGATAAAACCTATGAGCCGGTAGTCACTTTTTCTATTAATGAAAGTGATGCCATCACCGCCGTTTCTGAAAATTTAAAAGAAGAAACCTTAAAGCATTTTGAAATTCGTAAAAATATTCAGGTGATTAATAACTTTGTGGACCTGCACCGTTACGATAAAAAACCAGTGGCTGCGTTTAGGCAAGTGATTGCTCCAAATAACGAAAAAATAATTGTACACGCTTCTAACTTTAGAAAAATAAAAAGGATAGATGATGTGGTGGAAATTTTTAAAAATATCCATGCAACCATTCCTTCTAAATTGTTAATGGTAGGCGATGGCCCAGAACGTCCTGTTGCCGAAGACTTAGCAAGACAATATGGTATGGAATCTGATGTGCGATTCCTAGGAAAGCAAGAACAAATGGAAGAAATTTTAGCAGTGAGTGATATTTTCTTACTGCCATCGGAATATGAAAGTTTTGGTTTAGCTGCATTAGAAGCCATGGCTGCGAGTGCGGTTGTGATTAGTTCCGATGCGGGTGGTCTGGCCGAAGTAAACCTAGACGGTGTTACCGGCTACACTGCACCAGTAGGCGATGTAAAGACCATGAGCGAAAAAGCCATTGCACTATTACAAGATGAAGAAAAATTAAATTCATTTAAAAAGAATGCTTTAAAGCAAGCCAAGCATTTTGATATCGCTAATATCATTCCTCAATACGAGGAGCTATACAGACAGTATTCCAGAACAGGAGAATGATAATTTCACATTCATGCAATTGAGGAATATTATTTATAAATACTATTTTTTAATTGCATGCTGAATACTCGCAATTATTTTTTCAACCGCTAATTTTAATTCTTCCATCGTAATACATAATGGAGGCGCAATGCGAATACGATCTTCTGCAAATAAAAACCAATCCGTAATAATACCGTTTTCAATACATGCAGCTGCTACTTTTTTAGCCACTGTTTCGGATTCAAATTGCAAAGACATCCATAAGCCTTTATAATTTCTGTGTAAAACAGCTGGGTGATATAAGTTATCAACTAAATATTTTTCCTTGTCTTTTACTTCGGCTATCCAGCCCGAATTGGTCAACACTTCCAGCGCTGCATGACCAGCTGCACAACATACCGGATTGCCTCCAAAGGTAGTGATATGGCCTAATACCGGATTTTCTGTGAGCACCGACATCATTTTAGTACTTGCAATAAATGCACCTAGAGGAAGTCCCCCTCCCAACGCTTTGCCAACCAATAAAACATCTGGTACAATTTCATATTGTTCAAATGCAAATAAAGTGCCGGTACGTCCAAACCCCGATTGAATTTCATCCACAATTAATAAAATACAAAGAGCATCACATTTTTTTCTCAAAGCAATCACCCATTCTTTATGCGCAGGTGTCACACCGGTTTCTGCTTGCACGAGTTCTACCAATACACAAGCCACGGTATCATCAATTAATTCAATGTCTTCAAAATGATTATAACGTAAATGCAAAATATCGGGAAGCAAGGGTCTAAATGCATTTTTAAAATACTCGTCTCCCATTACACTTAACGCACCCTGCGTACTTCCGTGATAGGCCCCTTTAAATGCTACCATTTTAGTTCGACCCGAAACACGCTTCGCTAATTTCATAGCGCCTTCCGCAGCTTCCGCTCCGCTATTGGTAAAATAGACCGACTGCAATGCATCCGGTAAAAAGCTTGTTAAGTATTTAGCATAATGCACTTGTGGTGCTTGTACAAATTCACCATACACGATAACATGCATATACTTTTCGGTTTGCGCTTGAATGGCTTTAATCACCGCTGGATGACTATGTCCAATATTACATACACTAAACCCGGCAATCATATCCATAAATGCCTTACCATCCACATCATGAATGTACACCCCTTTAGCGCTTGCCACTTCAATACCAATGGGTTTGTCAGAGGTTTGAGCTAAATGCTGAAAAAAATATTGTCTATTGTTTATTCTTGACATTAGAAGTAAATTGCAGTACAAAAGTCGCATTTTTATGGCAACCATACTAGCAGTTGAAGGAAAAGAACCCCAATTTGGTGAAAATTGTTTTATAGCCCCCAACGCAACCATTGTGGGAGATGTGATTATGGGCAATGAATGCTCCATTTGGTTCAATGCGGTGATACGTGGAGACGTGCATTATATAAAAATGGGAAATAAAGTAAACGTGCAAGACGGCGCCATCATACACTGTACTTATTTAAAACACCCTACTAATATTGGCAATAATGTTTCCATTGGCCATAATGCCATGGTGCATGGTTGCACTATTCACGACAATGTATTAATTGGCATGGGCAGTATTGTAATGGATGGCTGTGTGGTGCATTCCAATTCTATTATTGCAGCAGGCGCTGTGGTATTAGAAGGAACCATTGTAGAAGCCGGAAGTATTTACGCTGGGGTTCCGGCTAAAAAAGTGAAAACAGTAAGCGAGGAACTAATCAATGGAGAAATAAATCGGATCTCTACTAATTACGTAAAATATGCAAGTTGGTTTGATCAAGCGAATGAAGCACCCAAGAAATAAATTTTAAAAAAGAGAATTCTAAATTAAAGAGGGCTTAGTACTTAAAAGTTTCTATCCCATGCCATAAATCTACATAGCTATAAAAACGCGCTTCCGTAATTAAACCCTTTTCCACTGCAGCTTTCACCGCACAACCCGGCTCATTTATATGTTGGCAATTGTTAAACTGGCATCCACTCATTTTTTCACGCATCTCTGGAAAATATTGTGCTAATACTTCTTTCTCCATATTCGCTAACGCCAACTCACGCATACCCGGTGTATCAATCACCGAGCCCCCTGTAGGCATATCATACATTTGCGCAAAGGTGGTCGTATGCATTCCTTTTCCACTCCAGTCGCTCACTTCCTGTGTATCAATGTCTAAGTCTGGAAACAAATAATTAATAAATGTAGATTTCCCTACCCCACTATGTCCACTCACTAAAGTTGTTTTATTTAATAAAGTTTCTTTAATGGGATCTAACCCTATTTGCTTTTCTATGCTAATTAAAAAAACTTTATACCCAATGGCTTCATACATTGCTTTCATCATTTCATAAATGGCCATTTCTTTTTCGCCATAGATATCCGACTTATTAAAAACAATAATCGCCGGAATATGAAAAGCTTCACAGGAAATTAAAAAACGATCTATAAAGCCCTGAGAAGTTTTGGGCGATTTTAAAGTCGCCAATAAAATGGATTGATCCAAATTAGAAGCAATAATATGTTGCTGTCTTTTATTATGCGGAGATTGTCTAGCTACATAATTGTCTCGGTCTAAAATATCTGAAATCATCAAAGTAGGCTGATCCAATTCAGTTTCACATTCCACCCAATCTCCCACCGCAATGGGATTGGTAGAGGTCCGATTGTCTAATTTAATTACCCCTTTAATACGTGCTTGATAAAACAAACCTGGCTCCGTTTTCACGGAGTACCAACTACCTGTAGATTTGTAAACCCTTGCTTTCATAAGCTACGAAGATAATCCACAAATTCAATATCTTTGCAGTATGAGTGAATACGCCCACGATAAAATTGTCCCTTTTGAAGATAGATCAGAAAATAAGAAAGAACAGGTGGCCGACATGTTCAATTCCATCGCTAAAAGATATGATTTCCTAAACCGATTTTTAAGCTTGGGGATTGACCAAGGATGGAGGAAAAAAGCCATTAACCAATTTGGGGATCAACCTTTACAACACTTATTGGATATTGCCACAGGCACAGCAGATATGGCCCTAATGGCCAATAAAAGAATTCATCCTCGTCAAATAACAGGAATGGATATCTCGGAAGGGATGATGCATTATGGACGCATAAAAATTGCACAAAAAGGCCTGACCGATAAAATTGAACTAGTTTTAGGAGATAGTACCAACATTCCCTTTGGCGACCATTTATTTGACGGCGCCATGGTGGCATTTGGTGTCAGGAATTTTGCAGACTTGGAAAAAGGTTTAACAGAAATTTATAGAGTACTGCAACCGGGTAGTAAATTGGTGATTTTAGAATTTTCCCAACCCACAAGTAAGTGGTTTAAGCCTATTTATAAATTGTATATGGAGTGGATTACACCCTCTATTGGAAAAATTTTCTCTGGAAACAAAGCCGCTTACGCCTATTTGAATAAAAGTGTGATTGCTTTTCCGGAAGGGAACGCCTTTTTGACTATTTTTGAGAAAGTAGGATTTAAACAGGTATCTCAACAAAAACTAAGCCTCGGAATATGCAGCATTTATTGCGGAAGCAAATAATTTTATGGGTCTCCTTTGTCCTTCTTTCTGTAAGCACGTTTGCACAAACAGACGAAACGTTTCAGCAGGATCATGACCAATTGCCTTATTACTTGGGAATGAGCCTGGGCTTAAGTAACAGTTACCTGTCTTTAAAAAGAGGTAGCGAATTTTTAGCACCCGCTCCAGGTGCTGTCAATTTAATTGCACCCATTCAAACTATGTATTTGAACTTAGGATTAACAGGCACCTTAAGGCTTAATAATCACTTTGCTTTAAGAACCAATCCAACATTGCTTATTTCAGGCAACAGAAGTGCTTTCACCTATACGACCAACGACCCCACAAATAAAGATGTACAAACCTATTCCATCCCTTCCGTGATTATTGACGTGCCAGTGGGGGTTAAAATACAATCGGATAGATACAACGCATTTAAATATCCAAACATTATGCGCCACTATCTTATCACCGGCGTGAAATTTGGGTTTGACCTAGGATCAGAAAAATCGGCTACCGTAAACACCAACCAGTCTTATCCCAATGTGATCAAGGGTTCGGATATGGCAATGGAATTGGGCTTGGGCCTTAGTTTCTTTTTAAGGTATGCCACTATTTCTCCCGAAGTTAAATTTAGCTACGGCAATAGAGACTTAAAAAAAGTAAGTGATCCAAAATTTCCTTTAGTAACGAGCTTAGATAAAATCAATTCAAATTTTATTTATTTCACCATACATATAGAAAATTAAATTTTATGTCTTCCTATTTAATTAAGAATACATCCATTGTTAATGAAGGAAAAACAATTCATGGAGATGTATTGATTAAGAACGGTAGGATAGAAAAAATTGCAAGCAATATTAGTAGCTCCGAAAATGTACAAGAGCTGGATGGTGAAAATCAATATTTAATACCAGGTGCTATTGACGATCAGGTTCATTTTAGAGAACCCGGATTAACCCATAAAGCAACTATTTATACCGAAGCAAAAGCAGCAGTAGCGGGCGGTGTAACTAGTTTTATGGAAATGCCCAATACCAACCCACCCGTATTTACGCAAGCATTATTAGAAGACAAATATGCAATAGGCGCTGAAAACGCTTTGGCCAACTATTCCTTTTTCATGGGCACTTCTCAAGACAATGTGGAAGAAGTACTAAAGACCAATAAGAAAAAAAATGATGTGTGTGGCGTAAAAATATTTATGGGATCTTCTACTGGAAATTTATTAGTAGACAACCCAATTATTTTAGAAAGTATATTTAGTAAATCGGAATTATTAATTGCTACACATTGTGAAGAAGAAAGTGTAATTAAAAAAAATAAAGCAGCATTGGAAGCTGTGAAAGCACATTTAGAGCCTTCGGACCATCCTATTGTTAGAGACGTGGATGCTTGTTTTGAATCTTCATGGAAGGCCATACAATTGGCACAAAAATTTGATACTCGACTACATATTTTACATATAAGTACGGCGAAGGAATTGCAATTGTTCTCTAATCTGCGACCATTAAAAGACAAGCGCATCACTTCGGAGGTTTGTGTGCATCATTTACATTTTACTGCTGACGACTATGCTCAATTAGGGAATTTAATTAAATGTAACCCTGCCATTAAAGCCCCTGAAAATAGAAAAGCATTATGGGAAGGTTTATTGGATGACCGATTAGACGTTATCGCTACCGATCACGCACCACATACTTGGGAAGAAAAGCAAGAAGACTATTCAAAAGCATATGCAGGGCTTCCATTGGTTCAACATCCTGTGATGCTCATGTTAAAATATGTGAAGGAAGGGAAATTAAGTATGGAAAAAATGGTGGAAAAAATGAGTCATGCAGTCGCTACCTGTTTCCAAATTAAGGAACGTGGATTTATTAGAGAAGGTTATCATGCAGATCTAGTGTTGGTTGGTGAAAAACCATACACCGTTACAAAGGATAATTTATTATATAAGTGTGGCTGGAGTCCGCTAGAAGGCACTCAGTTCCCCTACCAAATAAATAGCACATTTGTAAGTGGTCATTTAGCTTACCACTTAGGCGCATTTAACGAGTCCCAAAAGGGATCAAGACTTCAATTCTCAAGAGAATAAACTCCTCTTCATAATTCAAAGAGGCAATAACGAATATAATTAGGGATGCAAGTTGATAAAATTACACTGCAGGACATTGGCTTATTTGATAACGAGGATCATATTGGCCTTGCTAGTCACTTGAATTTTTGCAAGTCTAACGGCGGCGAAATCTATTTAAATCAATTTTTACATCATCCATTAAGTATATTGCCTGTCATTCAACAAAGACAGCAGGCCTTAAAAGCCTTCATCGGATGCATGGAGCAGATGGAACAAATGAAAATTACCAATGGAACTTGTTTAATTATTGAGAAATTTTTTGAAACCAGTTTTAAAAACATCCCTGTTCAAATAAGTTTACCTGGCGCCTATTGGTATCAGTTTTGGAACAAAGCCGACTACTCTTTAATTAAATACTCAGTAGAACATTTGGTTTTATTTGTCCAAAATTTAATGGATTTCATCCACCTTTTTGAAAAGGAAGAAAACAATCCAGTCATTGAAACCTTGGTGCAAAAAATAAATAAGCTCCTTCGGCATCCCGACTTAGTTTATCTTAAAGAAAAACAAAAAATATCAAGCCCTCAGGATATATTAAGTTTAGGGCATTTTTTCTTATACCGATATAAAAATAATACGAGCACATTACTTGAATATTTTTACGAATTAGATGCCCTCTACAGCTTAGCAAAAGCACACCAAACTTATCATTTTCAATTTCCAAATTGGATAGACGATACACAACCTTATTTAGCAGTAGAAAAAGCGGTGCATCCATTGGTAAAAAATGCCATTGGAAACGATCTATCCCTGTCACCCGATAAGAACTTTTTATTTCTTACCGGAGCCAATATGGCGGGCAAAAGCACTTTTATTAAAACCATTGGTATTGTGGTTTATCTTTCTCATATAGGTATGGGTGCGCCCGCTAAAAAGATAACACTCACGGTGATGGATGGGCTGATTACTAATTTAAATATCGCCGATAATGTTGTAAAAGGGGAAAGTTATTTTTACAATGAAGTACAAAGAATAAAAAATACAGTACTCAAAATTAATGATGGCAAAAAGAACTGTGTTTTAATAGACGAACTCTTTAAAGGTACCAATATTTTAGATGCGATGAAATGTAGCACTAAAGTAATTGAAGGTTTACAAAAGCTAAGAAGTAGTATTTATATACTTTCTACCCATTTATACGAGATAAGTGAAAACCTGAAGCATCACGATAATATTCAGTTTAGTTATTTTGAAACCCAGGTAAAGGATAAGGAACTACATTTTCAATACCATCTCACGCCTGGCATTAGCCAAGACCGCATTGGATACCTTATTTTAGAAAGAGAGGGGGTGGTGAAATTATTAGAGGACCTCTAATTACCTAGACATTTTATTATTCTAAAATTGCGTATTAACACGCTGAAATACCCCCTTATTTAGTCCTATATTTTGAGCAAAATCATATGCTCGTAAAAATTAAAGGAAGTGCCCTATTGGGAATACAGGCCATTCTCATTACTATAGAAATTAATGTGAGTATGGGACAGGGCTACAGTATAGTAGGCCTTCCAGACAGTTCCATTAAAGAAAGTTTAGACCGAACAGAAAGCGCATTGAAAGCAAATGGCTTTCACATGCCAAGAACTAAAATATTAATAAATCTCTCACCTGCCGATCTTAAAAAAACAGGTGCCGCTTTTGACCTTCCGATTGCCATTGGTCTTATTGCCGCATCGGAACAGCTAACATCATATATTCCATTGCATCAATTACTCCTCATGGGTGAATTAGGTTTGGATGGTTTATTATATCCAATTAAAGGGGCACTCGCCATGGCCCTACAAGCAAAACTAGAAGGACTAACTGCCCTTATTTTGCCTATTGAAAATGTAAAAGAAGCTTCTATTATTGAAGGCATTGCGATTTACGGATTTAGTCAATTAAAAGAAGTGGTACAGTTTTTAAAAACAGGGGTAAGCTTGAGAAACCAAACCATCCATTCCGCATTTGACCAGTCAACCAATTTATCCAAAGCAATAGAACAGCCTTTACCAAAACTAGAAGACATCAAAGGACAAGCACATTGCAAAAGAGCGCTTGAAATTGCAAGTGCAGGAGGACATAACTTAATTATGATTGGACCACCTGGCGCCGGAAAAACCATGCTTGCTAAAAGTATAGTTTCTATTTTACCTCCACTTAATATTAAAGAAGCCATTGAAACCACACAAATTTATAGTGTGTCCAATAAGGTAAACATTGCAGAACAATTGTGTTATGAACGTCCCTTTAGGCAGCCACATCATACTATTTCGGCTATTGCCATGATTGGGGGTGGCAGTTATCCTCAGCCAGGTGAAATATCATTGGCACATAACGGCGTTTTATTTTTAGACGAACTTCCAGAGTTCAACAGAAATGTAATTGAGGTACTAAGACAACCCATGGAAGAAGGCAGGGTGCACATTGCAAGAGCAAAAATGAATCTCGTTTTTCCCGCCTCCTTTATACTTATCGCTTCTATGAACCCCTGCCCCTGCGGATATTATACCCATCCTTTAAAAGATTGCACTTGTAGTGCGCCAACCATTCAAAAGTATATTCATAAAATATCGGGACCCCTGCTTGACCGAATCGATTTGCATATTGAAGTGGCGCCCCTTTCCTATCAAACCTTAACAGCCGCTCAATCAGAACCCAATGCCCTTGATATATTAGAAAAAGTAAGGAAGGCAAGAAATTATCAAGCGCAAAGGCTTATGGAAGATGGACTAGGTTTAACCAATGCCCAAATGAACCCGTCTCAACTAAAAAAATATTGCGGTATTGATAAAGCCGGAGCCAGTCTACTGCAACAAGCCATGGAAAAGTTTCAATTAAGCGTTCGTTCACATGACCGGATTCTTAAAGTGTCAAGAACCATTGCGGATTTAGCCAATTGTAATCAAATAAATGCAGCACATATTAGCGAAGCCATTCAATATAGGTGTCTAGATAGATCCAGCTGGGGCACGCTTAAAGAATAAAATTAGTACTGCCCTGTTTTTAACATGACTAAAGTGCATGCTTCAATGGTTTCCATCCCTTTTTCTTGCGCCATCGCAAGCAAAGTAGGATTTTCAGTACCCGGATTAAAAATAATACGCCTTGGAGACAAGCCCATAATAGCATCATAATATTCCACTTGACCACTAGGCCCAACATATAAAGTAACCGTATCAATGGTTCCCGCTTTTGGCCATTCATTGAGTATGATGATATCGCCAATTTGCCCTTTTTTAATACCAAAAGGATAAACTGCATACCCTTTTTCATGCAATAAATTAGTGGCTAAAAAACTATAGCGTTCGGGGTTGGACGAAGCGCCCAAAACTAGTGTGGTAGGTGTTTGCATCTTACAAAGCTATTGCTAAAAAAATGAATAGTTTTTATTTTGTCTCAATAAAACAATGTAATTTTACAAAAATTTTTACTAATTAAATTAAAAATAACCTCCATGGCAAAGTCAAGCAAGAAAAAAGCAGCTCCAGCTAAGAAAGCGGTAGCTAAGAAAGCAACAAAAAAAGTTGTAAAAAAAGCAGCT
>CAIOYQ010000037.1 GCA_903862505.1 uncultured Bacteroidota bacterium | reverse complement strand
TTTGATTATTCTAAGTTCTACAACACTTTCTTATACAACCCAGTAGTAGATACGTTAACTAAATTCTACAATGGTACACGTGCAAATACTGGCGCTGCTCCAGATGCTGCGGTTCAAATTTCTCCAAGATTCGGATTTAACTACGATGCGTATGGCGATCAAACCTTACAAATTCGTGGTGGTGCTGGTTTATTCCAAGGTGCACCTCCTTTTGTATGGATTTCTAACCAAGCTTCTAACTCAGGTATGGCATTGTTTGGATCATTCCAAAACTTCAACAACAATGTATTTAACCCAGACGTAAATGCTTACCGCCCTAATGCTACTGCTTCATTAAGTAGATCATACTCCATTAACGCTTCTGACCCTAACTATAAATTCCCTCAAGTATTTAAATCTACTTTAGCAGCGGATAAAAAATTAGGCAAAGGTTGGACAGTAACTGCGGAAGGAACCTATACAAAACAGTTTAATGCTTCTGTTTTCCAAAACATTGCATTGCCTGGAACTGGTTTACAATTATTATCTGATGGTCGTTACAGATTCCCTTACCGATCTTCTTATCCTTTTGGTGGAACACAAATGGGTGGTACAGCACCAGCTGCTGCTAATAACCCAAATATTGGTAACGCTATTTACATGACCAACTCTAGCGCTGGTTATGCTTGGACAGGAACTTTACAAGTTCAAAAAATCACGAAAAACTTTATGTTCACTGCAGCTTACACAAGACAAGAAGCGAAAGACGCTGCTGTAAGTGGCTCTACCGCAAATACAATGTGGGGATCTAAAGTGGTTTCTGACAATCCAAATAATTTCACTATTGGAAATTCTAATAACTACATGCCACACAGACTTATCGCGAGTGTAGTGTACAAAAAAGAATTCTTTAAAAACCAACCTACTTCAGTAGGTATGGTATATGAAGTAGCGCCTAACTTTGCAACTTCTTATGTTGTTCAAGGTGACTTAAACAATGATGGTATCACTTTTAACGACTTAATGTTCGTCCCTAAGGATCCTACTCAAATTAAATTGATTAACGCATCAGGAGATACTCGTTCTCAAACTGAATTGTGGAATCAATTAGACAACTTCATCAGAAACAATCCTTATTTGTCTTCACGTCGTGGTCAATTTGCAGAAAGAAATGCATATGTATTACCTAGAACACATAAGTTAGACTTAAACTTTACGCAAGACATTAAGTTTGTAGTGGGAAAAAACAATCACACTTTACGTTTGACTGCTGATATTTACAACTTCACTAACTTGTTGAACAAAGATTGGGGTGTATTCTATATTCCAACAACAACAACTCCGTTGGTGTTTTCAAGAATTGATACAGATGGTAAAACTCCAGTGTATACATTCCCTTACTTAGATGCGGTGAATAAAGTTCCATTCTCAAGAGCGTACAGACCAAGTCCAAGTTTAGGTTCTCGTTACCAAATTCAAATTGGTGTTAGATACTTGTTTAACTAGTATTTAATTTCATAGCATATTAAAAAGCCCTCCAAATTTTGGAGGGCTTTTTGTTTTAATAAATTACTTAGCACTACAATCTTTTAATCCGCATATTTTTAAATCTTAAAATATCGCCATGTCCCAAGAAACCAATATGGCCTGTTTTATTCAATAAACCAGGGTGTTGATTATGATCAATGGTTCCATTTTTTGATGCAGCCATATAATCCCCATCTAAAATAACGGTTCCATTTAATGTCACTTTAATCTTTGTTCCTTTCACCATTATTTCTTCATTATTCCATTCACCTATTGGCCGTAAAAAGCCTCTTTTAGCAGGCATTACGCCATATACAGAGCCATGGTATTGATAAGGTTGTAAATTGGCATATATAGGATCTTCGCTATCTAATACCTGCACTTCCATACCCAGATAAGCAGCGTCCCCTTGTAAGGGCGCATGAATACCAATCCCATTATTAGCACCAGGAGTTAATTGAAAATCGAAACGATATATAAAATCACCATATTCATTTTTAGTAAATAAATCACCGCCAGATCCATTTTCAGGATTCACCACCAGTGCGCCTTCTTTAATTACATAACCCACTTTATTGCCTGTCCACTCATTGATATGTGTACCATCAAATAATAAACTAAAACCCTCTGTTGCTTCCTGTGCATTTAAAGAAACTGGTTCGCTGCTGGGTAACTCGCGTAAATAGATATTTCGGTAAGAAACAAATGTACCGTGTGCTTGTAATTCAATTTGCTCTTTTACAAACAGGGGTAAGGTTCTATTCCAAAAATTTTCCAATGCAATATGATCTGTAACTAAAATGCCGTTTAAATACACCGTTACTTTATCTGCTTTCATGATAATATGAAATGTATTCCATTCCCCTACTTTATTATCTGCTACCACCAAGGGCTTGCTTACATTTTTTTGATTGTTATACAATCCACCAGAACCTACTTGTGCGCCCACTTCTCTTCGGCTGGTATCCCAAATTTGTACCTGTGGGGTACCACGTAAATAAATGCCTGCGTCTCCTTTTTCTTGAATTCTCCAGTCAATAAACATTTCGATATCTCCATATTGTTTCACCGTCGCTAAATTCTCTCCGCGTAGGTTGCCTGTGTAATTTAATAGCCCATCTTTCACCACCCAATCCTCTTTCATTTTTAGATCTGCCTTTGCCTGCGCTGTTTGAAGTGCTGTATCACTCATTTTAGCTCTCATAATTGGATTACCGACCAATCCTTTCCAACCTGTTAAATCTTTACCATTGAATAAGGAA